>NZ_CBTY010000008.1:300000-441459 GCF_000723185.1 Candidatus Nitrosotenuis uzonensis | reverse complement strand
CAACAACAAAAACCACAACAACAAAAACCACAACAACAAAAACCACAACAACCGACTACGTCGCCTCAGCCCGCGCCTCAGCCAGCTGCAAAATCACAATAATTATTCTATCTTTGACAGGTGGATGTGAACTATCTTCCACGTTGGTCTTTTGATGAGTATAAATGTTGCACGCCCATCAATCGATATATGTTCACCAGTGAATGCCTTGTTGTCAACTAACATTCCCTTCTGATTTAATTCAAAGGCTACTATTGCACAATCACCGAAAATGCTTATCTTGGGATTTTTTATCTGGTAGCTATAATCAGATATGCTCACAAATCGCAGCTCTTCTAGCGCAATGGTTGTTTTAAAGTCCTTTAAGTCGTATGGCGGTATATCTGAAAAACTCGAAAATATGGGGTCATCAAGCTGAATAGTTCTTAACGAAGTGAGATCTTTTGTTTTTCCTGTCTCAAAGAATGTCTCTATTATCTGGATTATGTCTTCCCTATCAGACAAAGTTGTTGTTGCTTGTCAAAGTTGTGACTTTAAGCCTTATGAATACGCCTTCTTGGGCATAAAATACAAGATAATCTTTATATCAACAATTTTAGTCTTAGATAGTGAACTTTATGATAACCGGTTCGACTAAACGACTTGTAGGACTACTGGTCGAGCTGACGCTGTAAAATATAATACAGCGCATTTTTGTGGTGATTAATTTATGCAAACAATGTCTGGCGCGAAAGCACTAATCAAAGCACTGGAAAAACAAGGAGTAAAAGAGATCTTCGGGCTACCGGGAGGTGCTAACCTTCCAATGTATGATGAGCTCTTCAAAAGCAACATAAGACACATTCTTGTAAGGCACGAACAATCTGCTGCCCATATGGCAGATGGATTTGGCCGAGTGAGCAGAAAAGCAGGTGTGTGTTTTGCAACATCCGGACCGGGAGCCACAAACATAGTGACAGGTCTTGCAACTGCACAAGCCGATTCTGCACCAATGGTGGCAATAACTGGCCAGGTCCCACTATCCATGATTGGACGTGATGCATTCCAAGAAAGTGATATAATCGGAATAGCAAATCCTGTTGTAAAATACTCTTTCCAGCCTACCACACCAACTGAAATTCCAGAAGTTGTAAAAAAAGGATTTTACATAGCAGAAACAGGTAGGCCAGGAGCCGTACTCATCGACGTCCCAAAGGATGTACAGCAGAATGAAGCGGACATTCCATTCCCAGAAGAAGTAAAAATACGTGGATATCATCCCTGGACAGACCCTGATGTCGTTGCAATAGAGAGAGCAATCAAACTATTGTTATCGTCAACAAGACCAGTCATACTGGCTGGAGGTGGAGTGATAATATCATCGGCATTCGCAGAACTACAATCTCTTGCAGAAATGCTCATGATCCCAGTAGTGACTACGTTCAAGGGCAAAGGTGCATTTCCGGAAAATCATCCTTTGTCACTGGGGCCAATAGGCATGCATGGTCATGCTGAAGCAAATAAAATAATGAGTGAAGCAGACTGTGTTTTAGCAATAGGAACGAGATTTTCTGATAGATCGGTTGGAAGATTTGATGAATTTGAAAAGAATCTAAAGATAATTCATCTTGATGTTGACCCTGCAGAAATTGGCAAGAATCAAACTACAAGCGTGGCAGTAGTAGGAGACGTAAAGGCATCTCTTAGGATATTTCTCAGACTATTGGCAGAACAAGTAACAAAAAAGTCTGAACACAATGTATGGCTAACACACGTAACAGAAGTCAAGGATTATTGGAGGCAAAATTTAAAATTACACCCAGGCGAGCTCACTGCTGCCAAAATTCTCAGAAAGTTACGAGAGGTGATGCCTGCAGAGTCGATAGTAACAACAGAAGTTGGCCAACATCAAATGTGGGCATCTTTATTCTATGACGTAATTCATCCAGGTACATTTTTCAGCTCTACTGGACTTGGCACCATGGGTTGGGGGTTCCCAGCTGCAATAGGAGCAAAGGCGGCAAGACCTGATTTACCAGTAGTTGACATTGCCGGAGACGGAAGCTTTAACATGACTGAGAACTCTCTTGCAACCTCTGTCCTTGAAGGCCTACCTGTAATTGTATTTCTCGTTAACAACTATCTACTTGGAATGGTGGCGCAATGGCAAAGGACATTCTATGACAGGAGAATGATCGGCGTGGATCAAAAACACTGTCCAGATTATGTCAAACTTGCTGAGTCATACGGAGCTCAAGGAATAAGAGTTGGAAGCTTGGACGAGCTTGGTCATGCAATAAAGGCAGGTCTTAAGAGCGATGTTGCGACCGTAATAGATATTCCAATCGATCCTGAAGAGGACGTATTGCCGTTTGTGGCACCAGGAACTTCATTAAAAGACATGATTTTACCGTCGTGAGAAACTTGGTCTGGGCAATTTTATCAATATTGGTTGAAAACAAACCGGGAATCCTATTTAAGATAACACACCTATTCAGATCCAAGAACTTTAACATTGATAGTATATCTGTTGGCGTGACAGAGAATCCGGAATTCTCAAAGATGACAATAACCACCATCGGCGATGAACGTCAGATTGATCAAATTGTAAAGCAACTTGACAAAATGATTGATACGGTAGAGGTAAAACGATTGGATGATAAAAAAACAGTATATAGGGAATTGGTGTTATTTAGAGTCAAAATATCAAAGGCGTCGGACAGTATGGAAATTAGTAACATTGCAAATGCATTTAACGCAAAAATCCATGATGCAAGAAAAGATTCCATCATGTTGGAGTTAACAGCCACTCCTGATCAGATACACAATTTACAAGAGTTACTCATCCCATATGGAATATTGGATATAGCGCGAACCGGTGTAGCTGCATTACAGAGGGCTGAAAATTGAGAATCCGAATATTTGACACTACATTGCGTGATGGAGAGCAAACTCCAGGAGTAGCGCTTTCCCCAGAGAAAAAACTCTTGATTGCAAAAAAACTAGATGAACTTGGCGTTGACGCGATCGAAGCAGGATTTCCAGTTATCTCTGAGGGGGAACGACATGGAATAAAGCTAATAACAAAAGCAAACTTGTCAGCTGAAATATGCGGCTTGGCAAGAACTAACAAAAAAGATATAGATGCAGCAATAGACTGTGGTCTAAACTATGTCCATACTTTCATAGCTACATCTGATATTCACTTGCAATACAAACTCAAAATGAGCCGAGAACAGGCCCTTGAGAAAGCAATCGAGGCAGTCGAATATGGAAAATCACATGGATTGCAGGTGGAATTCTCAGCAGAAGATGCAACAAGATCCGATAGGGAGTTTCTAAAGAAGGTTTTCAGTGAAGTAGCGAAGGCAGGTGCAGACCGAATCGACATTCCTGATACTGTAGGTTATTCTACCCCACAATATATGGCGGAGATAACAAAGGATGCAATTGCCGCATCCAGATTACCTATTAGTGTTCACTGTCACAATGATTTCGGACTTGCAGTGGCAAACGCAATTGCTGGAATTCAAGCCGGAGCACAGTGCGCGCATGTCACGATTAACGGTATTGGTGAGCGTGCAGGTAATGCATCACTTGAAGAGTTTGTTATGGCATTACAATGTCTACAGTTTGGACAAAAATGGGAGACTGGAATCAAAACCAAATTGTTATACGAGACATCAAAATTTGTCTCAAACTTGGCTGGCATTACAGTACAACCAAATAAAGCAATTGTAGGTGAAAATGCCTTCGGACATGAATCTGGCATTCACACCCACGGAATCTTGAACAATCCTCTAACGTACGAACCCATAAGCCCAGAACTTGTTGGCAGAACTAGATGGCTCCAAGTAGGCAAACATGCAGGAATACATGGTGTTTCTGCAATGCTTGAAGAATATGGAGTAAAGCCCACTGAAGACCAACTAAGGGAAATATTGGAAAAAGTAAAGGCAATTGGTGATCAGGGCAAACAAGTGACAGACGTAGAACTACTTTCTATTGCAAATGAAATATTGGCAGAGCACACAATCAAGCGAATCGTACAGCTAAGCGGATTTTCAGTCTCTACTGGAATAGGTACTATGCCATATGCATTTGTAAAGCTGAATGTAGATGGAGTTGATTATATCGGCACCGACTATGGAGTGGGACCAGTGGACGCAGCGTTAAACGCAATTCAAAAAATTACAGGAGAGATTGCCAAAGTCAGAGTTAAGGAATACAAACTGGATTCAATATCTGGCGGCTCTGACGCATTATGCGAAGTAACAATAAAGGTAGAGGATGCATATGGGAATATGGCATCTGCCAAATCTATAGGCGAAGATATTGTAACAACAAGCGTCCAGGCAGTAATTGAAGGAATTAATAGAATCATGCTAAAAAAGACATTAAAGCAAAAAAAGATTGGCAGCTAGGCTGGCATTTTAGAATGTACAAGATCTCATTGATTACCGGTGATGGTATAGGGCCAGAACTATCTGAATCTGCTTTACAAATACTGAACGCCGTGCATGACCGACTTGATGTTAAATTCCAAATTGAAAGCATCATGGCAGGTGATGCTGCACTTGCAAAATACGGGAACGCTCTTCCTAAATCCACTATAGATGTTATTAGAAAATCTGACGCGTGCATGAAAGCTCCAGTGGGAGAGTCTGCAGCCGATGTAATTGTGGCATTACGTCGTATGTTAAACTTGTACGCCAACATCAGGCCTGCAAAATCATATCCATATATGCACGCACTAAAAGACGACATTGACCTTGTAATAGTTAGAGAAAATACGGAAGATCTCTATACTGGACAGGAATTTGAACTGTCTGGTGCAGCAGTAGCCTTTAGAATAATCTCTGAGAATGCCTCAAAAAAAATAGCAAAATATGCGTTTGAAACAGCAATTCAAAGAAATGGGAAAAAAACGGTTACATGCGTGCACAAATCCAACGTAATGCGAAAAACAGATGGGCTTTTTTCAAGAGTGTGCTCACAGATTGCAAAGGACTATCCACAGATAAAATTTGAGCAAATGTATGTTGATGCATGCGCTATGAACCTTATTCGAAAGCCAGAAAGCTTTGACGTTATAGTCACAACAAACCTGTTTGGTGATATACTTTCAGATGAAGCAGCTGAGGTAGTGGGAGGACTTGGTATGGCTCCAGCTGCAAACATCGGAGATGATTTTGCACTTTTTGAACCAGTACACGGAGCTGCGTTCGATATTGCAGGCAAAGGAATTGCAAACCCATCCTCGTTCATTCTTTCTGCAAAAATGATGCTTGATTGGCTAGGAAAAAAACACAATGATAAAAAATGCATGTATGCGGCAGACAAACTGGAATCGGCAGTATATGGAGTAGTAAAAAAGGGTGTAAAAACACAAGATATAGGAGGGAATAAATCTACGATGGAATTTACAAAAGAAATACTCTCATTACTTACTTACATCTGATGACGGCGGGTACCTTGACCAAAAAAAGAGCATCAGACATAATGGTATCATACATATGATTGCCGCAATTACAAATACTGTGTAGTACCCAGAGTGCAGTCCTGGAATAAGCGGCCCTGGGAAAACAGCATAAAACCATACAAATGCAACAAATCCAATTATTATCTTATTTCGTTTGATTATCGACTTCCATCCGAGCTTTGCTTTATTGATATAGCATCTTTTGCATCTTGTCCTATCATCAGTCATGCATGAAGTGCATACGCGCTTTTGACAAAAATAGCACTTTCTATCGCCAAATTTGGAATTACAAAATTCGCATGTGGCCACACTCTATTTTCGTTTTTCAAGATTTATCTCTTACCGGTTATCGTTGTCACGTCATTGTTCGCTGGAACTTGGTCTTTGTACCTATGTCCAAAACAGCAATGTTAAAAAATATCATTCATAACTGTTAGCAAGTTATGGGGTGAGCCGTTCTGGATCGCGTGGATACAACACCACTTCCCGTACGTTATCCGTGCCTATTATGACTGTCATTAGCCTATCTAATCCCATTCCCCATCCTGAATGAGGCGGCATTCCCCAATCAAACGTTCTTAAATGATCTTCAAAGCTTGCAGGATCTAGGCCCTGCTCTATTAGCCTTGCCCTTATTTTAGCTGGCTCATGCAACCTTCTTCCACCCGATGATAATTCAAGATGACCGTACTGCAAATCAAATGATCTTGATATTTTTGCTTCATCATCTTTCTCATGTATGTAAAACGGTTTTAAGCTCATCGGCCAATCGGTAAGAAAGAAAAATCCTGGATGATTTGTGCCTATTATCTTCAGATGTGAATCCAACAAATCGTCACCAAAGTTCAAGTTTATACCAGCTTTGCCAAGCTCATCAAGGGCATCAGAGTATGTTATTGTATCAAACGGCTGTTTTGGGATCTGCAGTTTTCTTTCTAAAGTATTTAGCTCCTGTTTACAATTTTTCTCCACATCGCTGAAAACTGATACCACCAAATTCTCAAGCACATCCATGACGTCCGTATAATCAAAAAATGCCGCTTCTATGTCTACACTTGTAAATTCACTGAGGTGACGTCCTGTATGTGATTTTTCCGCCCTGTAAAACGACGATATTTCAAACACGCGCTCAAGCCCGATAGTAAGTTGTTCCTTATACAGCTGTGGGCTTTGTGCAAGATATGCCTTCTTACCAAAGTATTCAAGTGAAAATAAATTTGCACCACCTTCACTTGCGCTACCGATTATCTTTGGCGTAGTTATCTCGATGAATTTTCTTTTCTCAAGCTCTTTTCTAAGTGATGCAAGAACTTGGTGTCTTATCTTAAAGACGGACGCAACACGTTGGTTTCTAAGATCAAGTGCACGCGCATTCAACCTGTTATCTATATTGCTTTCTAGCCTGCCGATGGGATCTATTGGCAATGGATGAACAGCTTTTGTAAGTATTTCGACATCATCTGCCTTTATCTCGTATTGGAAATCACGTGCCTTTGTGCTTTGAATTATACCCCTTACAAGTATTACACTTTGTCTTGTAAGGTCCTCTGGAATCACCTTCTCATCTTTTACAATTATCTGTGCTAGTCCAGTGACATCCCGTACTGTGAGGAACGTGATCTTGCCAAGCTTTCTTAAATCTTCGATCCAGCCACCAATCACAACATGACTTCCCTGCATTTGCAAAGAAAGCATATCTATATTGTGTGTTTTTTTAAATTTCATCTTCTCTGGCCTTCCTCAAATTCAATTACGACATCAAGCTCGCGTAGCTGTTTTACAATGTTTGTTACCTTGTTTACATCGATTGGAAATCGTGAAGTCCACTTACCAGATACTATTATTTTCGTTTTTTGAATTCCACCTGGAACCCAGACCACATTAATCGAGAGTATTTTTGTCGGAAAAAAAAGATCCTCAATGAATTTTCTATCGTTTGCTTCCGATTCTACAATCCATATCTTACCTGGAAATTCACCTTGTAACGTCCTATACAAAGTACGACTTTTTCTGATAGTCTCAATGTCGCTTTTTGCTAGATACAGTACAAATTCGCCTGCAACCTCTCTGCAAGAAAACAGCGTGAACTTGTCGATTTCTGAGTTAGTCTTGGCAAGCTTGGCAATTTTGATGGAGGCATCTACATCTGCTTTTGTTAGTTGACCTGCCTCAAGTTTTGCCTCGCATTGAGGGCACAAAATGGCATTTTTTGCATCAAAACCGCATATTGGAACTTGCAAGTAAATCGACTTCGTAATGAAACTAAAGTTAAATGTATCTTTCTGAAACTAAACGAGGGAGTATGATCGTATGCCTTTCCTTGTAGTGGAAAATCTGTCTACAAGTTATTCCACAGAAAATGGCAAAGTGCATGCAGTGCAGAATGTCAGTTTTTCCATGAATGCCGGAGAATCGATCGGAATTGCAGGTGAGAGTGCCTGTGGTAAAAGCACCTTAGGGTTATCAATAATGAGAACTCTTCAGGGCGGGACCGTAGAATCTGGCAGAATACTGCTTGATGGTGAGTCTATTTTGGATATGACCGATGAAGAGTTTGCCAGACACTTTAGATGGAAGAAATTGTCGATGGTGTTTCAAGGCGCAATGAACTCCCTTGATCCTGTATATACCATCGGTCAACAATTCTCTGACGTACTCAGAGAACATGGCCACCTACAAAATCATCTGAATGTGATGACTGCCGCATTGCGATCTGTAAATCTTGATCCACAAGTACTCAAAAAATATCCTCATGAACTTAGCGGAGGTATGAAGCAACGAGTGGTGATCGCAATGGCATTGTTGTTGAAGCCGCGACTTGTAATCGCGGATGAGCCTACTACCGCACTTGACGTTCTCGTTCAATCACAAATACTGAATTTATTTAAAATGTTAAAAAAAGAAAATACTTCTTTTATGTTAATATCCCATGATCTTGCAACAATATCTGAAATCTGTGAGAAAATAGGCATAATGTACGGCGGCAGAATGGTTGAGTTTGGAAGCTCTGAGGAGATATTCGAAAAACCAAAACACCCATACACACAAGCTCTGATAAAGTCATTTCCAAAACTTCATTCTGATCAAAGACCCAAATACATCCCAGGCAGTCCTCCAAGCTTACTGAATGCAGAACCCGGTTGCAGATTCATTCAACGATGTCCGCATGCTATGGAAAAATGCAAAAAAGATCCCAAAACAACAAAAACTGATTCCGGATATGTCCAGTGTTTTCTTTATGAATAGAGCTTAACTATTGGAAGACACGAGTCTATTATCCTTAACATCTCTGTGCGAACTACTCGTTTATCAATTGATACCCAGACTCTGTTTTGCTTGATTGCAAATGAGATCGTCTGGACTTTTTTTCGTTCCTCCCATACAAATTCAACCTTGCCTAGTTTTCTGTCAAACTTGCTTTCCATGTCTTTTTTCTTTGCTATGTGAACAAACTGATTTTGCGTATGTTTTGCGTCCAAAAGTGGTTTTAACCCCTGTCGTCTTTTGTAGGCACGCAACTTGCCATTCCTACCTATTATTCCTACAAATCTAATGTATGGACTTATTGAAAAAATCTTTTCACATATTACCTGATGCTCTTGACTTACCATTTGATATCGTTGCCAGTTCTTGTTATTTTAATATCGTGTTTTTGAAATTTTTGATAGTTTAATAATCAACATCATGCGTCCTATATGTGGATCTTTCGGCAATATTTCCGTTTGCTGATGAAATAGGATATTTAGGACTGGCACTGGTGAGTTTTTTTGCATCGCTTATCCCATTCGTTCCACTTCCCTCATTCATATTGCTTGCAACCATGGCAGCAGGCGATAAATTCAACATACATTATCTTGTGCTGATAACTGCAATAACTTCCACCGTTGCAAAGCAGATAATATTCTTGATAAGCTACGGTGGGCGTAAAATGATGACTGAAAAAACAAGAAAGCGTATGAAGCCGTTTGAAAAACTTGTTAAAAGGTATGGCGCCGCAGCAGCATTCGTAGCAGCGGCAACACCAATTCCAGATGATCTGATATATGTTCCTCTGGGACTTGCCAGATATAATCCACTCCGATTTTTTATCTCCACATTGGCTGGCAAGCTAGTGCTGTGCTATGTGATTGTACTTGTCTCTCATTACTTTGGAATGAATTACCTTGAGCCTATTTTGGAAAACGTGGACGACCCAATGATTGTCTATATTGGATTTGTCATATTTGCAGTGACGATGGTTGCTGCAATACTTGTCTTGTTGCGTCTTGATTGGGCAAAATTATTAGGTAAATTTGCCCCATGGACTGTGCAAAAAGATGACGATGATTAGGCACTGATTCTAAAATTCCACATCTTTTCAGTTCCTTTTCTAATCCCAATTCTGGGCCCTGCAATTATCTTTTGTTTTATGTCTATGCCGTTTATAATGTAAAGCGATTTTGATGTAACAAAATCCTCCCCATAATGTTGTTTTGTGATATTTAGGGCACAAGTAAGCTTTGCAGGTCCATTTGCAAGATTCTCAATATTGTGAATGCCGCGATTCTCCATCATGGTTTTGATTCCAGACTGTGGTTCAAGCGAACGGATTAGAACGGCACCTGCTTTTCGGTATTTGTTTCTGGCAACTACGTTTACACAATAATGCATGCCATATGTGAAATAGACGTATGCGCGACCTACCTCGCCAAACATGGCTTTGTTACGTTCAGTCATGCCCCTATACGCATGACTTGCAGGATCATCCTCATGTCTGTATGCTTCGGTCTCAGTAATCATTCCGCAAAGCACCGTCTTGCCGATTCTTCTAACAATTATTTTGCCTAGAAGATCTTTTGCCACGTCTACCGTATCTCGTGTATAAAATTCCCTTGATGGTCTTGTTATGTTACTTGTTGTCAATTCCTAACATCCTGGACAACAATTCTATGTCGGACTCCATTACACTCCACAACTCTTGATTGTATATTGTGGCCGCCGGATGAAATGTCAAAAAATAGATTCTACCATCATGTTCTATGCTCTTGCCATGATTCTTGGTAATCTCACTTTGCCCTAAAATTGAATTGCTTGCTGTGTTTCCTAACACGCACACTATCTTTGGATTAATGATCTCAATTTCACTTTGAAGATATTCCATACAGGCCTTTCTTTCACTATCTGATGGAACCCTGTTGTTTGGCGGTCTGCATTTTACTACGTTCGTAATGTATATCGAATCTCTCGATATTCCATGCTTTTCTAACATTAGTGTAAGTTTTTTTCCTGCAGCGCCAACAAATGGCTCTCCCCTCTGATCTTCTGTCCTGCCAGGTGCTTCACCAACAAACATCACCTTTGCATTAACGCTTCCTTTCCCTGGAACCGCATTCGTTCTTGTTTTGCAGAGATCGCATCTAGTACACGATATAACTTTGAGACGTACATCTTCTATACTATCTCTCATGTAGTGCTTTTCACCGTAGCAATTCCTCGTATTGACGGTCCGCCATTTCCCATCTTCATTTGTTGCATGGGATCGCCCTTCCCACAATTTGTGATTGGTCTTACTGTAAAGTCTTTCCCACATGCGTCAATAGATCTAAAGAATTCCTGTGCGGTACCTGTGACAATCACATCTCTGAGCAGTTCCGTGATCCGACCATCTTCGATTCTGTTTGCATACTGACATGATATGCTCCAGTTGTGCCGCCTCATATCTATTGATGGGATCTTCATATCAGAAATAAGGTATCCATGTTTGACGTCTTTTATCATTTCTTCTTGGCTCCAGGTGCCGCCCTCTATACACGTGCATGACATTCTAATTAGAGGCATGAATCTGTATGATGTGGCACGCATACTTGCATTTGGTTCCACATTAAAATCGTAAGCAGTCTCACGACTGTGCATGTGTTCTGATAAAACTCCTTCTTTTACCAGCTGCTTTCTTTTTGCTTTTACTCCCTCATCGTCGAATTCGTACCACCCTAGACTGTCTTCTATTGTGGGATCATCTATTACATTAAGAGCAGATGAGCCGATTTGGCATCCTAGCATGCCCGACCACCATGCCCCACCAGCCCACGCCATTTCTCTTCCTAACACTCTGTCTGCTTCGGAAGGATGACCTAAAATCTCATGTGTTAAAAGCGCGACAAAGTCTGGATTCATCACCACTGTTGATCTGTCCTCATCTACTGTCTTTGCGTCAAGAAGCTGACCTGCTTTTTTTGCTATCTGGTCTGAGACTTCAAAAATGTCTATCTTGTCTGTTATGGTCTCTAATCCTCCTATTCCACCCTCGGTCCGACTGATTGATTGTGTGATCCCGTACTGATGAGCAGTGGCAGTAAGATCTGCAGTGAGATCTGAGAATTCTTGTAATATTCTACTTCCCTCACTGTTTGCAAAATACCTACTTGTAAATGTCTGAAGTATCTCTACGGAGCTCTTCATTATTCTTTTGTTTGCTCTGATCATCCTATCGCATTCAAGTGCAATTTCTGTGATGGATTCTACAGTTGGCTCTTTTTTCATTGTCCGTCTTACTGTTTTTTCTGCCGCGACATTGTTTGCTAGTTTTGTCTTTTTTTTCTTTTTTTGGGAAGCAAGTTTTGCAGCCTTGATAGTATCTACTAAACCATCTTCAAATTCCTGCAAGTATGATGTAGAGTAAAACCCCCACGCCCCATCGTAGAGTATTCGTATTCCAATTCCTTCTTCCTGTTTTTTGGAAATGTGCTCTTGCAATCCATTTTCCACTAGAACGCCTTGCTTTCTGACAGTCTCTGTTCTTACATCGCAATATGAGCAGTCATAGTCTTGTGCTATCTGCAGTGCTCTTAGGATAGACTCCATGCAATAGTGGTGGCGTAATACGCTTTATTATTAACTCTGTCCTGAAATTGTAGGCATGGTGTAAAAGAACTCATCTTCAAATCCATCATCCCTCTTTCCAGTCTTGCGCAGCGCTGTGAAATACTCATTGCACATGGAATAAAATTCCGTATTTTTTGAATTGTTTTCCATTACATTCGGTGAAAAAAATTAATTATCATACCGATTGTGAGTCAAATTAGTACTCTTGGTGTGTTTTCTTTGAGCATCAGTTGCGAATTGGTGTTTTCACTACGTCTGTCTTTGGCAATGAGAAAGTGACAGTGGTTCCTGTGCTAGTGGAGCTCTCAAGCGATATACTGCCTCCGTGGGCTTCCACAATTCCCTTGCAAATTGATAGGCCAAGGCCGCTACCTCCTTTCTCTCTTGTAAGCGATGCGTCTGCTTGGTAAAACTTGGTAAATAACTTGCTTTGTTTTTCCAGAGGTATCCCGACCCCATTATCTTTGATTATTATTTTTATTTGATCTTGGTTCTCTTCGGAAGATATCCTTATCGTGCCCTCATTGGGTTTTACTGCCTTGAGGCTATTCTTTAACAAGTTGGTAAGTACTTGGGCTATTCTGTCCGAGTCGTGCTCTATTATGTGCTGCTTTACATCATTTGTAACTGTTACTTTGGCCTCTTCAATCTGCGGTTGAAGTGTCTGGATTGATCTTATCACAGTCGCCTGTATATCTGACGGTTCTTTTTTCATTCTCAGCTGACCCAGCTCGAGCTTTTGCACATCAAGAAGATCTGAAATCAGCTGCAAAAGCGAGGCTGAACTTGTTTTTATAATGGAGATTCTCTCACGTTGTTTTTCAGTGAGGTTTCCAAGATAGCCTCCAAGAAGCATATCTGCATAACCTTGTATTGGGACAAGTGGAGTTTTAAGTTCATGAGTTATCATTGCAAGGAATTCGTCCTTTGCAATATCTGTCCTCCTAGCTTCTTCCTCCTTCATCTTGATTGTCTCTGACATTGTATTGAAAGTGGATGCAAGCTGTCCTATCTCATCGCTTGACGTGTACTCTATTTTTTCCCCGTATATGCCCTCTTTGACACGTGATAATGCATTCGTAATTCTTTCTAGTGGCTTGAGAGATTTACGTATTGTAAACAATACTGCAACAAAAATTACAATGTCTGCAACAATGACTGCCTGTGTTACTATCTGGCCTTGGTCGCGAGTCTCTATTCTTTCTGCGTTCCATGCATCAAGCATCCTGTCTATAGAATCAGTGAGTATATGTCGTTGTTCATTAAGCTTTGAAAACGACTTGTTGAACTCCTCTGAGTATAGTGACTCTGATTCTAACGTTCTGACCCTCAGCTCAACTGCCTCCCAAAGCAAATCCAACTCATCCAGAGATTGAGAGTTTTCTCTAGGTATTGGAATCAACTCTTCATTATTCGCGCCTACAAAATCCGGATCATTTAGAGGCACTTGAAGCAATTTTCTCATTCCAATCTCAAATGTTATTCTTGCCTCTCTGAGATTTTCTCTTGCACCTTCTTCTTCACCTATTGATATTAGTAGTGCGTTCTGACCAATTTTTTTTGCAGTTTCATGTAATTCGGCGGCAATTTCCTTGTGTCTGTTATAGTTCCTGTCCAGCACTTCTAAATCTCTGACCAGCGAGTCTGTTGTCAAGGTCATGTCTGTATTTTTTTCCAATATGTAATTCATGGCGTTTACGGCATCTCTATTGTATATGGTGGATTCCTTGATTTGTAGTGCCTCGTTCTTGTACTGCTCCCAGCTACTTCTAACCTCTTCGTATTGGCCTAACACCTCATCTGGAATCACAGTTATCTCCTGTCCTCTAATCTTGCCTCCTTCTCTCAACGCGTGAAGAACTGTGTCAAATTCGCTAACTTCGACTTCTAGAATATCTCTGTCAGTCTCACTCCCGCTTGCAATCGAGCCTGCCAGCGCTGCAATGGTTTCAACTTTTGCCTTTAGATCTCCTGCTCTGATAATTGAATATGATTCATTCGTGACAGATGCTTGTGTGTTATACAGTATGAACAGATTGAAGATTGCAACTACAATTAGCACGCCGATTAACAGATATGCCTTGGTGATTATCTTCAATTGTATTCATCTGATCCACATAGAGTATAAAAATCACGATCAAAATAATGTTATTACTTGTCAGAAGAATTCTTACGGGTTGCAAAAAAAGAGGTATCTGATGATATTTCCGCTATTGGTAATTTGCTAA
Source organism: Candidatus Nitrosotenuis uzonensis (assembly GCF_000723185.1). Classification (NCBI taxonomy): domain Archaea; kingdom Thermoproteati; phylum Nitrososphaerota; genus Candidatus Nitrosotenuis; species Candidatus Nitrosotenuis uzonensis. The sequence continues at coordinate 426,909 of NZ_CBTY010000008.1, read as the reverse complement.
AAACATGTTCAACTGATTCTGACGTTCAAAAAACCGCAAGCGAGATTGAAAAACACATTCACAAAATAAAAGGACTGGCGCCAATGATGGGCCAAGTGGAAATAGGCGAAGTTGCAGCATTGCTTGATACGCTGCTAAAACTGGTAGTGTCTGGAAGAAAAATAGATGGCATATATGAAACACTCTGCAGTTCATTCGATACGATGGACAAAAAAATAAACGGCCTTGATTCTGATATGCTGTCACTCAGATCGCAAATACTACAGGTTCACAAAAGTGTTCTCCAATAAATGATCATCCTGTCAATTTTGTGTAACTCATAGAAATTTTCATAAGATCGATCTATCTGATTGTTATATGGCACGAGTTATGATTGCAGATGATTCTGATGCAATTCGACTCGTATTTCAGGATATCTTGTCAATAGGCGGGCATGAAATCGTAGCTGAGGCAGTGAACGGGGAGGACGCAGTAGAAAAGTTTTCCAAGACAAATCCTGACGTTTTATTGCTGGATTTGGCGATGCCAAAAAAAGACGGACTTACGGTAGTAAAAGAAATAATGGCCACTCATTCTAATGCAAAGATAATTTTGATTACTGCAAGCGACCATCAGAACGTTATAAACCAATGCCTGCAAGCTGGAGCTACTGCTTTTATCTCAAAACCGTTTGATTTTGATCAGGTCCTCAAATTAATTTCGGATATTGTATCAAAATGATGATTTTAGAAAACTAAATCCTGGACTAGATACCATCTTGGCCATTTCAAGCGTGAACCTATTATTACATTTTAAGCACAAATAATTTGTCAATATCTCAGAAAAAATATCGCCGCAATCATTACATATGTAAAAATTATCCTGAACTCTGTAGTCGACCCCAAACACTTTGATTGGTTCATGACACTTGGGACATTTATCATCCTTATAAGAATCTGCAACGGAGACATTCCCACATTTGTAATGTTCTATGATTTTGTCTTGTTTGAAGTTAGAACCTTTGCATTTTGGACAGTGAAACGTCTGTGCTATGCGAACCGAGTCGCATCTGGCACATCCTGCTTCCTTTATATCATTAATTTTTATGATTTTTTTGTCCTTGAGTAGCTGGTTGAGAAACGGCATCACCTCGTCTGTTTTCCGATCCAGATATTGAGAGATTCTCAGCAAACTTATCTGCGTAGTGCTTGAGATCATTTTGACAATATTTTCAAGTTCATCCTTATCTATTGATTGAGATTCTTCGATTCGTAGCGTGTCGATTATTTCCTTTAGCTTTTCAAGTCGTATCGGCTTGCCAAGGTATTGATATGCTCCCTGAGCTATGACGTCTTTGATGGTCTCTTCTGATCTTTCTCGTGCAGTTTCTATTATCACCTTGACGTCTGGTCTTATGTTCAACAGCTGACTCATTATGGAATATGCAGTCATGTCAGGCAGGTTATAATCAAGAAAGACAAGCGGAATTTTGCCTGAGCTTACCATTTCAGTAAATACCTCTATGCCAGTTTTGCCATTTTGACAATGATGGATTTTTTTAAAGCCAAGTTTTGTCAAGAATTCCTTTAATAATATTCCTACAGCCGGACTGTCTTCTATGATGAGTACTTCACGCTCCTCAACTACTGACAATGCCTTGAGTTTTTACGTCTGGTATGATAAAGTTTGTTTTGCATGAGTGTAGTCGATCTTTGGGCATGTGACTGAGTTATGATTAATAGTCTGGCTCATGTTCTGCAAATAATGTCAAAGATAGTCGCAGACACTAGCGTAATAATAAGCGGTTACATCACAAAACAGATAGAGTCAGGACAGATCCACGACACAGTTGTTCTGATACCGATTGCCGCATTAGACGAGCTCCAATCACAAGCGTCACAAGGAAAGGAACCAGGTTTTGTAGGACTTGAAGAGATAAAAAGAATACAGCACATCTCAAAAGAAAAGCGGGTTGCAATAGAGTTTACAGGAGATCGCCCTACTCTTGAGGACATCAAACTTGCCTCACATGGTAGAATCGACGCAATAATCAAAGATATTGCAAAGCAGAATAACGCCATACTGTATACTGCAGACTATGTACAAGGGCTGACAGCAGAAGCTGAAGGAATACTCGTTAACTATCAAAGACCTGAAAAAACAACAACAGAACTTGAATTTCTCAAGTTTTTCGACCAGAACACAATGAGCGTTCATCTAAAAGAGGGTAACCCACCATTTGCAAAAAGGGGGAAGCCAGGATCGTTTAAGCTGGTAAATCTTGACGAAAAGCCGCTTGAGACAAAATACCTCGAGCTTATTTCCACACAGATTCTTGAAGCATCAAAGGGCTCAAACCTTGGAACAATAGAGATATCAAAGCCTGGAGCACTCGTGATCCAATATTCTGATTATAGGATAGCCATGACAAGGCCGCCATTTTCAGAATCGCACGAAATCACAATTGTGCATCCAATTGTAAAGATGACACTTGATCAATACAGCGTTTCAGACAAACTCATGAAGAGGTTCTCAGAGAAGGCAGAGGGAGTGATAATATCTGGCCCCCCCGGCTCTGGGAAAAGCACTCTTGCCTCCAGCCTTGCTAATTTTTATTCCTCGCTTGGCAACATTGTAAAAACGTTCGAGTCGCCAAGGGATCTGCAGGTTAACTCTGATATAACACAATACACCAAGCTTGACGGCCGGTTTGAAAATTCTGCAGACATACTACTACTTGTCAGGCCCGACTATACTATATTTGATGAGGTAAGGCGGCGTGAAGATTTTGTCGTATTCGCAGACTTGAGATTGGCAGGTGTTGGCATGGTAGGAGTAGTCCATGCCAATGTTGCATTGGATGCAGTCCAGAGATTCATAGGAAAAATTGAGCTAGGTATGATTCCTAGCGTAATTGATACGGTCGTCTTTGTCAAAGATGGTGCAATCGCAAAAGTGTATGATCTGGAGCTAAAAGTTAAGGTCCCATCAGGAATGGTTGAGCAAGATATGGCAAGACCTGTAATAGAAATAAGCGACTTTGAGACCGGAAAACTCGAATATGAAATCTATACATTTGGAGAAGAAAACGTCATAGTTCCTGTATCTGGTCAACCAGCACAGTCTGGAATACAAAATCTGGCAGAAGAGAGGATACGAGAGATAATCCGCAGATTCGATCCTAACCCTGAAATCTATATTCTATCTGACAACAGCGTAAAAATCAAGGTAAAAAAGGATGCAATCCCATCAATGATAGGTAAAGGAGGCTCGACCATAAACGATCTTGAAAAAATACTGCATGTGCATATAGATGTCGCGCCCAAAAATGGTGATGACGAATCATCATCGGGAAGCTACAGTGTACCGTTCTCATTAAAGGAAGGTAACAACTCGATATTGCTTAACGTGGACAAGAAAAACAGCGGCATGGTTGCAGATATTTATGTTGGAGGAAACTATCTTACAACATCACGCGTAGCAAGACATGGCAACATCAAAATCTCCAAGCGCTCGGATGCTGGAAAACGCCTCATGCGTTCCGCATTTACAAAAGGGGACATAGAGGTATTTCTTAAGGATTCTTAAATCCGTCGAGGATTTTCTGGTTTGACTTTAGATATGTGATGAACTTTCTTAACTGCTTGATTGTCTTTGGGTTAAGGTGATGTTCTATTCCCTCTGCGTCTTGGTTTGCAGTTTCATGCTCTATTCCAAGTATCTCAAAGAACTCTAACAGTATTCCATGCTTTTGTCTTATTGCCTCTGCAAGATTACTTCCCTTCTGTGTCAGGTTTATGCCACGATATTTCTCATACTTTAGGTAACCATTCTCATCTAGCCTTTGAAGCATCTTTGTCACACTGGGGGCACTCACATTCATGTATCTTGACACATCCAGTGTGGTAGCATAACCTTTTAGCTCGACCAGTTCTGCAATTACCTCAAGATAGTCTTCCATTCTTGCAAGCTTTGGCTTGGCTGACCTGTGTGCTGCCTTTATTGATTCTAGCCTAATCTCTGCATTTTTTTTCAAATTGGTTTGTTAATGAATAACTAGTTTATATTCTAGTCTGATATGGTGCCCTGGTTGTTATTTGATCTTGACCTTCCAGTGATTGTTCTTTTGGTTTTTTGCTTAATTAATTATCTCAAAATTAATGCTGGGTTATGGATGAGTATAAGCAACGAGTGCGCAAACTAAAGTTAATGTCAGATTCGCTCAGGCGTCGCACTTCAATTTACTCGCAGATATCTGATATTGACAAAAAGGACTCTGCCAGATCCCTGAAAGCCTTACGAAAGGCACCTGACCCTGGAGGAAAAATGCAGAAAATAGGCTTCATCATATTTTGGGTGCCTGAGCCTACTGGCATATCAAATGCTATAGGGGCCCCAATGATTCTTGCAGGCAAGTACCTGCAAAAAAAGTATAACGGCGCCACATTAAAGGATATTGCGTCTGAGACAAAAAATCATAATTACACGGTTACAAGCTTTAAGGATGCAATGTTCTAGTTACACAGTTTTTAAAACCAAGAAATACTTTGGTTTACATGGCAACACGTGCCCAAGTTCTCATTCCTATCGGAATAGCGGCAGTAATAATTGGCGTAATCGGTATGATGTCGATACCTAAAGACGCAAAGCTTGAGCAGACCGAATTTCCACGTGGCCTTGTGAAAATTGACGGCGTGACACTTAATGTGCAGATTGCAGACACAAGGCCGCTTCAAACGCGAGGCCTGATGTTCCAAGAAAAACTCCCCTATGATCAAGGAATGCTTTTTGTCTTTGAGGATGAAGGCGTCCGGTCCATGTGGATGCTAAATATGCAGTTTGCATTGGATGTGATATGGATTGATGCTGAAGGCAACGTGGTTCATATAGAAAAAGATGCTCAACCATGCAAATCCGCCCTTGAGACAATGGCATGTACATTTACCAATGGCAATGAGCAACACGCAAAATATGTACTAGAGGTTACTTCTGGGTTTGTAGACAAGTTTAACATAACTGAAAATTCTAAACTGGAGATCATATCAATATAGGTGCATTGGGGCTGGCAGACAATAAGAAATGAATCACAGAATACTTGTCTTTACATCAATCTCAATTATTGCAGTAGTCATACTGTTGATTTACTGGTATTTGCCAGACCCATCAGAGCAAAATCTTACTTTTGATGCTCTTAACGGACTGCTACGTGAGGATCTGTCAAAACAAAATGTGGCAATGTCTTCACCGGTACGGTTACAAAGCCAGGAGGCTATTGCAAAATACTGTTCACTTTTCTCAGATGAACGACAGCAAAGCCTTGTAAAATACTGCACGTCAACTGAGTTAAAAGATGCCAAGGGAAAATTTCTTGGAAACATCCATATGGTTGGCTCTGGTGAAATGCCGCAGGTTGTCATGGCACTTATTCAAACTGATCCGCTAATGTCAGAGCTGGATACGGTAAAAACAGTCTTTCATACAGTAATTGATGATGTGGTGTGTAAATGCTGGGAAGACATAAGACCTGGTGGCATGTCAAGTCTAAATGATTGGATTGATGGACTAAAGCAGTTCCATCAGTCTGACACTCAACCCCATAGTAGGTCAACGCAGCTCAAATTGGGCCAAAAAACTATACAATTGGAACTTACCACGAACGATGACGGCTACCTTTGGCAGCTCTTTATTTACTCGTAGTTTGTCTATTTTGAACAAACAGCCATTCTTAGTGTTCTTTTGCTGTCTGAAATTTGGCTTTGGGGGAAACATATGCAATACATCTGTCTGTAGATGAAAAATGCCAACTTTTGAACAAGATAGAACGCTTGGAGACTGAAAAGCAGCGTTTGGAAGAACAGAATCGTATCAATCGCAGGGCACTTGTCACACTTGAAAGAAAACTTGCCAAATTCGAGGAAATAAGAGAGCAACGCGATTGGTTATTGGATGAGATGACAAAAAAAATATCTGATCTTAGTCGTTTTCAGTCAGAGCTTTTCAAATCAGAAAGGTTCTCTGCGATAGGTGAGATGTCTGCTCGCCTAGCACACGACATGCGAAATCCGTTAGCAATAATTAAAAATACCGTAGAAATTGCAAAAATAAAACATGCGCCACGTATTCCAGTCGAACTCCAAAATCTTCTTGCCACAATAGATGCTGCATCCTCCAGACTGGTTTTTCAATTAGACCAAGTTCTTAACTTTGTACGTATATCGCCATTGCACTGCGATGAGTATTCTTTACGTAAAATACTCAAATCCGCAATAGGAAAGATTGTTGTCCCAGATGATGTCAAGCTGCATGTACCGGACAAAGATGTATTGGTTTATTGTGATGCAGAAAAAATCGAAGCAGTATTTACAAATTTGATAATGAACTCCATCCAGGCGATGGACAATTCTGGCGATGTAGTGATACGGTTCATCCAAACGAGCGGCACGGTTTGCATAGAAGTAGAGGATTCAGGACCGGGGATACCGGATGGCCTTCTAGAAAAAATCTTCGAGCCACTTTTTACTACCAAGTCACGAGGAACCGGACTTGGGCTACCGACAGTCAAAAGCATAATTCAGCAGCATGAAGGAACAATAAACGTTACCAGCAACCCCACTACCTTCTCAATACTTCTTCCAAAATAACATCTGACCCCAAGATTCAATACATATTCTATTGTTGTGTTAATCGTGTTTGACATCATATGGTTGATCCCACTTGGTTTTGCTGCAGGTGTGGTTGGCTCTATAATTGGTCTTGGAGGTGGAATAATAGTCGTGCCTGTACTAACATTCCTTGGCGTTCCACATACAATTACTGCAAGCAGCAGTCTGTTTGCCGCGTTTAGTAATTCAATTGCCGCTAGTGCATCATACGCAAAGCAGAAACGAGTAGACTATAAAATTGGCCTTCGACTTGGCTTACTTTCAGTTCCGGGAACTGTAATTGGCGCATTGATTTCAGCACAGGTGACCCCAGCATTCTTTAAGATCACATTCGGGATAATACTAATCGCATCGTGCTACTATCTTTTCATAAAACGAAAGATTGAGCCCAAGTCTTCAGTCCCAAAATACATGGCAGTTGCTTCTGCTGCCATCAGCTTTTTTGCCGGAATTCTTTCAAGCTTTTTTGGTATCGGAGGAGGAATTGTGTTCGTACCTTTAATGATAATTGGACTAGGAATGCTAGTAAAAAATGCGACTGCTACATCTCAGCTAATTCTCATCTTCTCATCATTGTCTGGACTGGTAGCTCATACTCTATTGGGACATTCTGATTTTGAATATGCGTTACTCTTATCAATCGGCGCATTTGGGGGAGGTCTTCTTGGTGCACGACTCTCAGTCGAATTAAAAGAAAACAGCATAAGGCTGCTTATCTGTGGTGTTATAGTTATCGCTGCAATAAAGTTGTTCTTGGACGCATTTAACGTGTGAGATTAAAAGATATAATCTGCTTTATCTGCTCTGTAGTATGGTAAAATTTGACGGAATTCGAATGCAAGAACTAGTGGAAGTCCAAGACCCAGACAAAGACGGGGGGATAACATTGGTCTTTCAGGATAATAGATACTTGCATATAAGAGTCAAAGACGGCAAGCTAGAGACCACATCTGTTCCAGAATGATGCTATCTTGGCGGCTCTTTTTTAATTCGGTATAGATTCTTTTTTGATATCACGACTAGATCTCCGTTTTCCTTCTTGCCTTCAAAGTCTACTGCAATCATTCCAAATTCATCATCGATTTCTTTTTTATCAGAAATTGTGAATTTTATCTTCAGAATTTCGTCTATGTGAAGCGGTTTTAGGAATCTCGTATTGCGGTTTTCCCAGTTTGTATCTCCATCCATTCCGTACAGCAAAATCATATTGCCGTAAATCTGGCTCAGCCTTGTAAATTCTCCTTCCATTCTTGCAATTATGGCTCTACCTGAAATTATAGAGTTATATTCATCGTCATCAAAAATTGTATTCTTTATCCTAGAGAATGCCAGATACGATTCGAGTTCCTTTTTTGAGAATGTACATGTGGAAAAGAACTCTTCTCCTACTTTGAGCTCTGAGAATTTCTTCATTCGCGCGTTTCATCGACGCAGAAAGTTACCTCAGACGAGCTTCTTGCCTGCTCTGTTACAAAGTAGTTTATGGCATGGGCAATCTTTTTGTTGTCTGATTCCTTACCGTCGACTCCTCCCGGCAAGACTAAAAACGACCTTACTTTGGACTTGAGAACGTCGCTTAACTCTTGATTTACTGTGGTGGTAAATGGCCTTAGTGCCCCTCTGAATACTTCCACACGTGCTCTGTCAGCTCCAGATATCTTTGCACCTGTGGGCATGTCTGGGCCTATGATGACAGTCGTGCCAAAGGCATCCTTGTATAGGCGTGGATCTTTTCTGCCTCCTGGTACAAACATCTCAAAGGCGGACTGCAGTACTGTTGCAGGCGTATTTATGAATTTGTCAACTAGAGCATCCCATGACGCGCGTGATGTGTCTACTATCTTGATGTTCTCTGGCACCTTACCTGTGATGTGGATTACAGCCGCAATCTTGCCTATGCCTTTTGCTGCACCAAGCCACCTTTGAATCTCATCGGGGTTTTTCAGATTTACTATGTGGGAATGGAATTTTGAGCTTATTGCCTCTTGCTGGTCTTTTGGCATTGCGCCAGAAACAAGGCATACTGCCTTTGCCCCGTTGCTTTCAACATGTTGTGCCAAAAACAAGACTCTGTCGACATCTGATTTGTCGGTCGCATCAACTGCGAAGACAAAAACTTGAGAAGCAAAGTTTGGTTGTACCACTGGCGCGGCCGTGGCAATTTGTGGTTTTACCGGATAAAATACCCTGTCCCCTGGAATCACCTTGCCGTTTAGAATTTTTGCAATATCATCATCTGCCAGCGTCATAACCGTTTGCGCTACCTGCATCTGGGAGAGAAATTGCCTGTCTGCAATCATAAATGATGTATTTTTTTGGACTTTTTCTGCAATCTCTTGTATTTTGGAAAGCAGTCTGCCTAATGTCTGAGAAATTTTCTCCACGTCGCCGCTTTTTATCTTGGCTACACTTGTCGCAGCTTTCATTATTCCTTCCTTTACTGTTTTTTCATCCTCGCCGAGCAATCCAACTATTTCTCTGTTTGCAACATCTACTTCTGCAGGTGAGAGATCTTCAAATCCACTTGTTCGTAGAAATTCTGCAGCTGCTTTTGGATACACAGTTTTGTAAATTCGATCAGAATGCACTGGGCCCGGGTTTGTAGCAATCGATACAATTCCTCTATCCGTAAGCTCCCAGGACATTAGCTCGGCAAGCCTGTTCTTTGCTCCCTGTGATGCTGTGTATGGACTGCGAAACCTGTACGGTCTTTGCTCAAATGGCCTTTCTTCTGTAAAGAATGTTGAAATCGTGACTATTTTGGCTCCAGGTTTCATAACTTTGAGAGCTTGGGTTGACGTCCAGAATGTTCCGGTAAGATGAATTGCAACGGTACTTTTGAATTCTTCAAGTGGAGCGTTTGAAAAACATGTGACAGGCCCTGATACACCTGCATTGTTTACAACCACATCAACGTTCACATTGGAGTTTTTCAAAGAATCAAACATTTCTGAAACTCCGGATTCATCACTTACGTCAACTCCTGAGAACAGCCATACCTTTGCCCCGCTTTTTACCCTTGTAATTATCTCTTCAAGAATTTTTTTTGTTTCCTCAAGCGGCTCTTTTCTTCTACCTAAGATGACTATGCTTGCACCGTTTTCGGCAAACAGTTTTGCGACAGTTTGGCCTATGCCGGTGCCGCTTCCAGTAACCAGGACGACCTTGTTTTGAAACTTTAACATGGAATTGACACTAGTCTTGTAATATTTAATTGGATCAACTGATCTCAAATCTTTATTTGAGGGTGGAATCCAGCAAAATCATGCATGATTCTGAATCGGACACATTCGCTTATCAGACATGGCCTGAGAAAGTCTCACATATGTTAGCCGAGATCGGAGTTTCTTCAAAACCAAAGGAGATTGGCACCGATCCGGTCGAAAAGGCAAAGGACTACTATGGCCGCAACTTCTCGCAGACTCCAAGGATGTATACAAACAGAGGCTGCATAGAGCTGGAAAACTCGAGCATAGATGTGATTCAGATCATCCAGAAAGGTTAGAACAATGCAGGATGCAACTATTTCTCCATGGGGTGCACAAGACAGATTTCAAGCACACTTTATTGTAAAGATTGACGTGAAGAATCCGTCAAAATACGTGGCAAGAACTGTAGTTAAGACAAAAGGTCACTTTGCCGCAAAAAAACCAGTTTCCGTAAGTTGGGTTGGCGGATTGCTTGCAGACGAGCTAAACAAGGATTCTGAATTAAACGAGTTGATAGCACGACAGTCACTCAAGAATGCCACGATCTTCGTTGATCCCTCAGAGAGCGGCGTAAGAATCTATGGTAAGTGGATGAACTCTCATGATTTTAAGATAACAAAGGACATGTATGCAATTTACAATAAAATTGCAGAATACGTAAAAAAGATCTAGGCCCTCCACCAATCAAGCGCAAGATAACTTACTTTTTCACCATGCGGTATAGCTAAAATGAAATTTTTTTTCACACTAGTGGCAAGTCTACCTGCAAGGACAACTCCGGTGGATGAAATCGTATCTGTCTTATTATACACCTGTACAAGATACGGTGCATGGTCTATGCCTGGTCCCCTCTGATACACTGCAAAATCGCACCCAAACTTTATTCCTGGATTTATGATGTATTTTTTATCTCTGAAATCTTTGTAGACTAGATATTTTTTATCGAAATTATGATGTTCTTTTCTGCAAATTTCAAGCATTTGTTCTTGGGTGATTTTTTTCTTTGACTTGAAAATCACAAGATGTGATTTTTCTTGTAGATAATATCCCTCAATAAGATCTAAAATCAGCGGACCGTTTATCTCCTCTGGCTTTGGTTTTGAGATTCCTATTGGCTTACCATAGTATGACTCTGAGAAAAGCTCGCGAGCATCCTTTGGATCCCAGACAATTATCCTGTTTTCTACAAGTTCACCATTCATACAAATCATTTAGGCGCACGCCTACAAATCGCTTTGCATTTTTGACAAATAATGAAAATGGGGATTATAAGCTCAAAGCGAGCAAAATGAACGAGTCGGAAACCTCTTGGCATTTGTCTGCCATTTCCTCAATTCCCTGAATGACATCCTTTACAAGCAACAGCTCCTTGGTATTGCTGATTTCATCTAGTGCCTTTATGACTAGCGCTCTGTACTTTATGTCAATTTCTCGTTCAATTTTCTGTGTTTCCTGTGCAAGCTCGATTGCATTTGCAGTATTCGTGTTCAGGCCACGCACTATCTCATTTAGCTTGTAGACTTCGTCTACTAGCAAATCAATTAATGCAGAGATGTCTGAATCGATTTTTGCGCTCTTTAGTGTGGCTGGCTTGATGTTGGAAAGCTTGAATGCGATGCCTGTGATGTATCCTGCAATCTCATCCATAGTGTATGCCGTGTTAAGCAGGTTTTCCCTGTTTATTATCAGCCCACCAACATCCGCTACCTCGCGTGTGATTTTTCGTCTCAGGTTCTCGACTTCTTCCTCAATGCTTGAGATTTGTTCGTTAGCTGCCTTTATGCCAGCTTTGTCTTTTTTCATTATTAGGTCCGGCAGAGTTGCCAGCTCACGAGCTGCATTCAGAATCCTGTTTATTTCATCTTGTAAAACTGCGATTGCTTTTCGTTTTGCTTGGACCTCTAGTTCTCCACTATACATCCTTTTTGTATAACTTGGCTTGGTCTTAATTAACCTTGCAGACTAGGTTTCGGCGGGATTTTGTGTTATTTTTTTCTGATTTCGGTACAACGTGATGACTTCCTGATCCGTTGACGCATCTTCTGGGGCTTTTTCATCTCTTATCTTGCCTGTAAACTTTGGAAACCTTAACGCAAGGCCGCTTCCCTTCCTTATGACATCCTTTGCAGTGGTGTGTACTGGACTGAGCGTAATCTCAGATGCGACCACCTCGATTACTATCTCTGGCTCAAACCATACATCCGGCTCCATTCCACTCTCAATTCGTGGGTTTTTCTTCAGTGTCACCTTGTCCTGCAAAATCTGATAGAACTGATCCAGATTCTCATCGGTAAAACCGGTACCAACCTTGCAGATGCTCTCAAATGTGTCCCTTTCCTGATTGTAAGTTGCCAAAAGTAAAGTCCCATATCTTCCAGTACGGCGCCCCTTGCCAAAGAACGCTCCTATTACAACAAGATCAAGGCTATCGCCAAGCTCATTACGATATTCTCGTTTTAGCTTTAGCCAGTTGCTGCCCCTTGCTCCAGCTCTGTATGGGGCATCTAGAACCTTGAGCATAAGCCCCTCACATCCTGCGTTTATGGCATTCTCAAGAACTTCCTCCAAATCATTCTCGGATCTTACGATGGTTCTTGGCACAAGCCTGACAAAGTCATTTTCTATGACTGTCTCTTCCAACTTTTTTCTTCTCTCATCATATGTAGTGTCAAGTAAGCTTTTTCCATTAAGGTACATGACATCAAACAAGTTTACCGTTATTGGATACTGTCCTACAATTTTTGCAATATCGTATTTTCTTCTTCTGTGCATAAGCTCCTGAAAAGGCAAAAACTCGCCAGTATTCTCATTTATTGCAACTATCTCTGCCTCCAAAATTATTTCTGTAGTCTTGAGCGATTTGGCTATGTTTTCTACTATGTCCGGATAATAACTGGTGATGTTTTCCAGCCTTCTTGAGAATAGCACGACCTTTTTGTCTTGCAGGTGAATCTGCACTCTCTCGCCGTCTAGCTTGTACTCTGCAGCAAATTCATGTCCTAGCTTTTCCACAGCTTCGCTCTCACTCTTTACGCGTTCTGCCAACATGGGACGGATGGGGCTGAACAAGCTTACGCGAAAATTATCCAGTCCGCGCAAATCATGCTTTGCAATCTCTTCGGCAACTCTGCCCAAATCCGATGAGACGTTGTAAGCTGCCTCCAACCTTTCCCGGTTTTCACGTGAGCCCGTGTATGCAATTGCAAGCGCATCCATTACGGTGTTATCGGCAATTCCGAGCCGGAGCGTACCCATAATCAGCTTTAAAATGAATTTAGCCTCTTGTGGTGTAGCGTCGTTAAGCAGGCTTGAGATGTATTTCATTTTCATGTCTTGCGATCTTGTGCCTTCAAGTTTTGCTATCTTTAACAGTGTGTCATAGACACGCTCAGTGGTTATCTGTTGTACCATGAATGTTGTCTGGGCCTTTTGCTCAAGTATCTTTGATGCGGCATGCCCTAGGTCACCGTCTTCGACAAACACTTCGTGGATTTTTTTTACCGGTATTCCCGCCGACTTGGAAATTGCACGCATTGCAAGCTTTTCAGCAACACCTAGCTCCACACCCTCATAGTCTGGCCTGATCTTTCCTTGAATGAGATAGACTACCTTGGAAATTATTTCCCTTGGTGTTGCCTTGAACAAATCAACAAGGTATTGAGTAAGCTCAAGTCTCTTTGTGGTCGATTCCATCTTCTCAAAAGTGTCTGAAATTAACGAGAACTGCACTAGGCAGTTTTACCCGGTCCAAAATAAAAGTGAGTCGTCAGCTACTTTATCTTCAAATGCGCCTTTATCTTTAAAGCAATCTCTGCATTCCTGCTCGCTATCTTGGAATAAAAGTCTGCAAGCTCATCGTCGTTTAGAAACCGCTTGTTTTCGGCAAGGAACTTTTCAAAAAACACACCAGAAATATATCCAATATACAGTCCATACGCAAAGTCTGTCAGTGACGTCGATACGATATTGCTCTTTGTAGCTGCTAGTACCATGCTTGGATACTCTAGTGCGTAATCTGTTATGTCCTTTAGATTCTTTTCTTGAATTACGTCAAGTGGCATTTGTTTGAACTACCGACTTGGCGTATTTAGGATTAATGTCTAATGTTTTAGATGTATCTGAAAATTGTTTTCTTCTCTGAGTTTGGTGTGTCCGCAACCATTGCAAAGTTGTGCAGCGGGTGATCCTTTTTGTACTGTTTCATAAAACTCCATGCCACATCGTGGTTCCTAAACTCTGTGCGCAATCCGTCTAATTCCACTTGATTGCCGAACACATCAAATGCCACAATAGCATATTTCTTTGGTCTGTTATGTGGCCTTGCCCGGAGAAACCATGCGAACGCAAACGCAAAGACAAACACAAGCATGAACGCTCCACCGACTTCTCTGAAGAATCCTGAAACGTAGTTTGGTATCGTCTGCCCAAACAATGTGATAAGAACGTGAGATACCGAAACTATTCCTATGCTAAAAATCACTGTTTTTAGGTATTCGGATAATCTCATACTCTCATTAGTCTTCTGTCACACTTAACCTTATTGTTGTGTTTGTCGTAATCTAGTCGGGATCTTCGTATTTTTTGTTACCGCCAACCTGTTTTGTTTCAAGTGGTTTCATTTTTTTGTGCAAGCCTTCTATTACTGCCTTGTATCCTTCCGCATACTCTAACTCTGCAGGCACAAGAGTTGCAGGGTGTATGAATCCTTGACTTCTCATGGCCAAGGCCTTTTTGGTCGCAATCTCCCTGACATAATCCCAGTCAGGCGTTGAAAATCCGTCAAACGGTCCTGTGAATTTGCCCCCGTGCATTGAAAACACAAGTGCCTCTATGATCGGGATGCAAAAGTCAATTGATGCTGCAGTGTTTATCTTTACTGGCATCAGCGGCATGTGGTGACTTCCACGCGTGTTGCCTGCAACGTAATGCGGATTGTTAAACACGCTTCCGAGCTCTTCGGTGGCAGGAAAGTTCTTCTGTGTCCTCACTATTGCGATCGGATCATCTTTTCCTACATACGTTCCTGCTATGTTGTGCAGTCTGTCCGTTGACGATGCCACTATTGGCTCGCCCGACTTTGTATACACTGATGATACGACGTATCTGCCAGGATACATGAGTGCGGCTTCCAGAATGGGCTTGTCTTCCCATAAAGATAGCTCTGCTATCTCGCCTACCTCAACATCCATTATGTTGAACTTGACGCCGGCAGCAAGCGATTTGTTTACAATAAGTCCCGTATTGCTTAACGCGTCAACAAACAGTCGGTAAAACGGATAATTAAAGGCGCCCGGCTCTGTCTTGTCAGCTGCCAGCACGGTGAATGCCTCGTTTGGCCTTTCCTCAAACTCCAGTTCTGCAACGCCAGGCCCCATCCCTTTGACATTTCCTGAAAAAGAGTCTTTTAGCAGGTCCTGTCCAGCACCGTACAGGCCCTCTGACTTGGCAACTTTGGTGCCCTCTTCAAACGCCTTCCATGCAAGGCCGTGAATCTGAGCATTATCCGTGCCTTTTGTATGAGACATGATAATGTGAACATCATCCCCTGCATATCCAACATAATAATCAAGCAACAGATCTGATGATTGCTTTATTGTCCTTCTTACAGCATCCAGTAGTCCATCACTGGGTCGCGTGTGGCCGCCAATACCGCCAACATCTGCTTTGATTGCAGATACAGTAACTTTCATGTCTCTTTGTTTTTTTACTTTGATTTATAGTATATCGAAAATTTTCCAAGTAGTTTTGATGATCAAAAAAATCTAAAAAACGGCAAAAACTCTTGAAAAAATCGTAACTCTAATAAACCCCTCTCGTAAGCATGGTTACATGGCAACCAAACCACACTTGAACTTGATCGTAACTGGACATATCGATAATGGTAAATCAACTACTATGGGTCACTTTTTAATGGACATGGGCCTTGTAGATGAAAGAACTATAGCTGCACATGCGGCAGAGTCTGAAAAAACCGGAAAGGGTGACACCTTCAAATACGCATGGGTAATGGATAACATTAAAGACGAAAGAGAAAGAGGTATTACAATAGATCTTGCGTTCCAAAAATTCGAAACGCCAAAGTATTTCTTCACACTAATTGATGCACCTGGCCACAGGGACTTTATCAAAAACATGATCACTGGAGCATCTGAAGCAGATGCCGCAGTACTCGTCCTATCAGCTAAGGAAGGAGAGACTGATACTGCGATAGCACCAGGAGGACAAGCAAGAGAGCACGCATTTCTGCTAAAGACTCTGGGAGTAAACCAGCTAATTGTTGCAATCAACAAGATGGATGATAGTAACTATTCTGAGGCAGCATTCAAAGTTGCAAAGGAAAAAGCAGAAAAACTAATCAAATCAGTAGGTTACAAACTAGAGAACGTACCAATCATTCCAGTATCTGGATGGAAAGGAGACAACCTAGTAAAAAAATCAGAGAACATGCCTTGGTGGACAGGCAAAACACTATTGCAGGCATTCGATGACTTTCAAGTGCCTGAAAAACCAATCGGTAAACCACTCAGACTACCAATCCAAGATGTTTATACCATCACTGGTGTTGGTACAGTCCCTGTAGGAAGAGTAGAGACTGGCAAATTCAAAACAAACGACAAAATAATCATCATGCCATCAGGCGCAGTCGGTGAGGTAAAATCAATTGAGACTCACCACACCCAGATGGAATCTGCAGAGGCAGGCGATAACATCGGCTTCAACCTAAGAGGTATTGAAAAGAAAGACATCAAAAGAGGTGATGTCATGGGACACCCAGATAACCCACCAAAGGTTGCTAAGGAATTCCGAGCGCAAATTATAGTAATACACCACCCAACAGCAATTGCACCTGGTTACACACCAGTCATGCATGCACACACAGCACAAGTTGCAGCAACAATCACTGAATTTGAAGCAAAGATCAACCCCGCAACTGGTGCAGTCGATGAGCAGAATCCAAAATTCCTCAAAGTTGGAGATTCAGCAATTGTCAAAATTAGACCGGTAAGACCTACTTGCATTGAGACATTCAAAGAGTTCCCGGAGATGGGAAGATTTGCACTCAGAGACATGGGCGCAACAATCGCGGCCGGCATTGTCAAAGATATCACTGAAGAGTACAAACCGTAAAACCTGGTCGTTTCCTTGACACAATCTGCCCGAATAAAACTCACAAGCACATCTCTGCCAAAACTTGACGGCGTTTGCACCGAGATTTTGGGCATAGGCAAAAAGACAGGCGTTCGCGTCAAAGGTCCAACCCCACTTCCAGTGAAACGACTCAACGTAGTCACACGAAAATCTCCATGTGGGAACGGAACTGAAACTTATGAGAAATGGGAGATGCGAATGCACAGAAGGATAATCGATCTTAACGCAGACGACAAGGCCATACGACAGCTGATGCGCTTAAAGATTCCCGACGACGTATACATTGAACTCTCGTTAAAGTAGACCTTAAATTATCGTCAAGTGTCATGATTCTTAATGTCTGAAGAACCCGAACTCTCAACAACTGAAGCACCAGTGACTGAAAAGTTTGATGTCATATACAAGTGCCTTCGATGTGGAACCAGCGTAACAAACACTGAGCTTAGCAGACTGCCTGAGATAAAATGCATCTGTGGATTTAGGGTATTTACCAAAGTAAGGCCACCTGTAGTAAAAACAGTAAACGCAATTTAGGACCTATCTTTTTTGTAACTGTGAAATCGCTGCAAATGCGTTCTCATATCCTGCATATTTGAAAAACTCTGATTGCATTTTTTGCATTCATACGGTATATCCTTGCCGTGTAATACCTGCTGATGCTGCATCATCTCCTCCTGCGACCCGAACGATTTGGTGCACATGGGACAGATATTTTTCTTGAACAATTTTATCTGCGAGATTGCTTTTGCTCGTCCCAACACTTTCTGCAAATTTGTCCGTCTATCTTCCAGTCGCTTTTTGGATTATATCTGAAGAATCCCAACCGTGTGCCGCAAACACCGCAGAACTCTTTTTTCTGATTGAAATCTTCTTCCTTTTTATCAAAGCATTTCTTACACAACAGCCCATTGGTCTCCCACTGCCACCGCGGCTCCCACAAATCGGTTATTTTTTGTTCTATGCCGCATACAGTGCACTTTTGTTTGTATGTGCCGCTGTAATACTGCTCAAGCGTCCTCATATAGCAGTCCGTGCAAAGCGGATATTCAAGACCCCATTCCTTTTTTGGTCTGTGTTTGTGTGTGATCTCTTTTTTGCACACTGTGCACGCTGCGGGTTTTTTGCTGAATAGGCCCATGTCTGGCGTATGCGATCTCTTTTAAAAAACGTAATTAAAATAACAAAAAGTGAGTAAAAATGCCCGTTTAGATCTCTTTTAGGATCTTCTCTATTGCCTGGCTTGCATTGAGCATGCCGCTCATCTTTGCAATCTGGGCGATTTTCTCATATTGTTCAGCTGTGAGGCAGACTGGCATTGTGCGATTTGTCATGCTGTTATATTTTCTCATATTGTTATATCCTTTACGCTTTCGATCGCATTTTTTGAAAAAGATAATTTAGCCATAAAGAAAATACGAGTATTGCCAAAGAAAAGACAGATTCTAGTTATTGGAAATAATGAAAATGGCTGCACCCCTGAACTTGAGCTGCTAGCTTACGAGGTAGGCAAAGAAGTGGCAATCTCCGGCTCTGTACTGATAACAGGGGGTCTTGGTGGTGTCATGAGAGCAGCCTGTCATGGAGCGCACGATGCGGGCGGACTTACTGTTGGGATAATCCCACAAGACGACGCTTCGTTTGCCAACGAATATTGTGATATAGTCATTCCGAGCGGTCTTGGACTCTCAAGAGACTTTCTTAATGCACTTGCATCAGACGGCGTCATAGTTGTAGGCGGCGGCTCTGGTACACTCTCTGAGATGTGCGCAGCATACATGCATAAAAAACCAATTGCCGCACTCAGAAAATCTGGCGGAATGGCAGCAAAGTTTGCCGACCAGTACCTTGATCACAGACAAAATGTCAAAATTGTTGGCGTTGATACGCCTCAGGACGCCGTAAAGTACATCCTTGATAAGATCACTGCATAGAGACAAGCAGTGGGTCGGGCTCGTAAAACTGTCCATGCTTTTTTGCTAACTCGGCAAGCTCGGACACTATATTTTTCATTCCAAACTCCCTTGCAGTCTCAAAGATTGGCTTTTTTAGTCCTAATCCTAGCTGCGCTGCCTTTTCTATCTCTTCTATATCACTTGCCTTGTTTGTGACAAGCCATGCAGCATTGTTTACAATGTTTGCAACAAGCTGAATTGGGTTGCATTTGCTTGCAAGACCTTCATCAAGCTGTACTCTTTCATATTTTTCATCAGAATACTTGTAGAATCCTTCACCTGACTTTTGTCCAAGCTTTTTCTCATTGTACAGTCTTTCTATTTCGGGATGTGGAAAGATTACTTTTTTGTCTCTGAGATGCAACTCTATTGTGGCCTTGTGGATGACGTCCATTCCTGTAAAGTCTGCAAGCTCAAATATGCCCATTGGAAAGCCCATTCTGAATTTTACTGCCGAATCTATCTGCTCTAGTGTCAGATTCTGCCTCTGTTTTAGCCAGCATGCCTCATGCACCATCGGAATGAACAGCCTGTTAACGATAAATCCTGGAACGTCTCTTTTGCATATTACCGGCTCCTTTTTCACTGACCTGACATAGTCGACTGTGGCCTGGACTATCTGTGGGTCTGTCTTTTGCCCGGGAATGACCTCTACAAGCTTCATCAGCTGCGGCGGGTTGAAAAAATGAATTCCAACAAATTTGTCCGGCCTGCTAGTAGTGTTGGCTATCTCAGTTATTGGCAGAGTACTGGTGTTTGAGGCAAATATGACATTGCTGTCTGCTACCTTGTCAAGCTCTGCGTATACTTTCATTTTCAGGTCCATTATCTCGGGAACTGCCTCTATTACCATGTCTGCATCCTTTACTGCCTCTTTGAGATCTACCTTGGTTGTGATACGAGCAAATATGGCATCTGATTCTGCTAAAGTTATCTTTTGCTTTGTTACAAGCTTCTCAAGACTCCACTTTATCTTTTCCATGGCTTTGTCAAGAAACTGCTGCTCGATATCGCGCAGAACTACATTGTATCCTGACATCGCGCTAACCTGAGCTATTCCATGACCCATCACGCCAGAGCCGAGCACAGTTATGTTCTTAATTGACAATTGATATAGACTGCCTTGCTGCCTTTTAATGTGTTTTTGCAGCCAATCCGCACAAGTTATAAAAAATCAAATCCACAGTAAACTGATGGATTGTATCTTTTGCAAAATCGTAAGCGGTCTTATCCCTGCAAGAAAAATAATGGAAACTGATAACTCACTTGCATTCCTTGACGCATTTCCGGTAGCCAGGGGACATACGCTGGTAATACCGAAAAAACACTATGAGAAGGTGCAACAGTTGAGCAAAGAAGACAATGCAGACCTGTTTGAAACGGTACGCATTTTGACATCAAAGGTGGACGCACTTACAGGCTCTACACTTCTTGCAGTGCATAATGGGCGTGGTGCAGGACAAGAAGTACCTCACATACACGTACATCTTATCCCAAGGAGCCAAGATGACGCTGCAGGACCAGTACACAGCATGTTTACAAAAAGGCCAGCCATGTCTGAGCGTGAACTTGATGAGCTACAAAAAAGGCTTGCCTAGTATGGATAAAGGCGAGCTCCTGTCTTTTCATCTTCAACCATTATTGCCTTTGTAGGGCATGTCTGGGCGGCATCCATTATCTTGCTGCATTTGGCACCTTTTTTGTTTATCACCGTCGATTTTGGGTTCATCTTTGAAGCCTTGTCTACTGAGAACACCGAAGGGGCGATAATCTCGCAGCTGCAGCAACCAATGCACAAGCTGTGGTCTACATCAACGGATAAATCCGGTTCTTTTTCCTGTGTTATCTCAAAGTCATACATGCCGTTCGGGTGCTTGACCTGCTCATCGTATCTTTTCCAAAACTCTGATACGTATTTTTGCCAGAATGACGGGTCAGTCTCCTCCACATGGCGAGTGTATCTGGACCAGTCCTCTTCTGGTATCTTTTGGCCTGGCGGCGCGCCCCAGTTGGTGCGCCTTACAGTCCTTTCTTTTTTTGCAGAATCTGTGTATTTGGCAGTTTTTGTCTTGGAATTTGCAATCTTGTTGCTCTTTTTTAGAACATGATAGGCTTCTGTAACAATTTTGAATTTGGCACCATCGCGTTCCTCTACGTTCTTGTCCGGATGTAGCTCAAGTGCAAGTTTTCTGTATGCGTACTTGATCTCGGAAAACGACGAGTTTGGCTGTATCTGCAATACCTGATATGCCTGCGCAGCGTCCAATAATACTAGATGTGCGCCCTATGTTAAAAACATGCTAGTTTGCAAGCCTCTTTTTTGCACCACATGTCATCTCTGTCATCAACTGCACCAGCGGGCTTGATGTTATGATCTCTTCTGGAACAAGAATCTTGGTAACTATGTCATTTTTGTCTATGCTGATATGGATCTTCTGTATTACTGATTTGTACAGTATTGCTCTTTTTCCTTCGAATGTCTCTGCAAGTCCTACAGGTACTACAAACCCTTCATCAATCATCTGGTTCATCTTTCTGTATCCGGAAGTGTTTGGTATGCCGCACTGTGTAAGAACGCGCGGTATGGACTCTGCCTTTTCCCTCGTCGCATCAAGAATGCGTTTTTTATCCTCGTCTGCCAAAGTCTTTAGCAAGACCTCCGTCAAATGGTCGTTCTTTACTACAAGCCATGTCTCATCTTCATGCTTTTCCAGCGTAACAAAGTTACGCAGTATGTTATCTTCAATTTTTTTTAATTCTAGTTCAAATGCAAATAATGACTTGCGTACATGGCCGAATTTGTAGACAAATTCGTCAAAGCCAAGTCCAAAATCCTCGGCTATCTTTTTTTCCAGCCTGCTAACTTTCTCATCTGTAAGCTCGCTTCGTATGGATTCTGATAGTGAGTTTACAAGCAGCCTGTCTATGCCTTCCATCCTTGAATAGAGATGTAATCTGGACGATTTAAGTTGGTTGGTAGATACATCAATCAAATCTCTCATCTTCTTTCCTCCATGCAGGATCCACTATACACAGAAACTCTAGCTGCACATCCGATGTGTTCTTGATGGATTGTCTTGAATTTGGAGGTACGTAAACTGACTTGCCAGGTCCGACATCAGCACTTTCTTTATCGACATAAATCGTTCCTGAACCCTTTATGATGTAATAGACCTCGGAGGATTTGAGCATGTGCGGTTTTGTGCTTTTGCCAGGTCCGAGAGTACAATGCGCAATACTGTATCTTGTCTCAAGCTTGTAGGTGTGCGGATGGAAGATCTGTCTTATCGTGCTTTCCTCTGCGCCACAAGCTGCAGGAATAGCATATGTGTCCACGACTAACACGAATGTACTTTTCGCACGAGTAATTTCTCTGTATCTGTTATAGTGATTGCCTGAATTTCTCAGCTGATGCTGTGAGGGACTTTACGTCATCATCTGTATGAGCGTCGGAGAACGCGCCGAGTTTTCCAGGCAAAAAGAATATGCCGTCCTTTGCAATCATCTCAAAGTGAAATTGCTGCAAAAGATGCGTATCGCATCTTGCCGCATCAGCAGCACTCTGAACTTGCGCAGTTCCGTCGGCAACAAAATGCGTCATGAACAGAGAACCCGTCCCAGTTACTACCACCTTGCCATCAAACACCTTTGTCAACGCATTACGAGTTTTTCTGCCAAGTGACTCTAGCTTGGAATAGATTGATTTTTTTCTTTTTAGAATCTCTAGTGTTCTACTTCCTGCAGTCATTGACATCGGATTTGCAGAAAATGTGCCGCCTCCTATGTATGCGCGCCCCTCTTTAGGGAATTTCTTTGTATCGGCATACTTGAATATCTCATCTTTTGCGCAAATTACTCCTATTGGAAATCCACCACCGACAATTTTTCCAAGTGTCACAATGTCAGGATCAAGTCCCATGGTAGCGTACATGCAACCATGCCTGAATCTGAATCCAGTGACTATCTCATCTAGCACAAAAATGGCGCCGTTATCTTTTGCATACTCCTGCACTGCCTTTAGGTAATCCTTTCTGGCAGGTATGCACCCGCCGCCCCCAAGCATCGGCTCTATTATTACTGCGGCAAGATCTTTTCTTGCTTTTTTCAAAATCTCAATGGAACCTTCAACATCGTTGTAGGGAAGGGAGATTATGTGCCTTTCATCTGTAAGTCCTCTGCTCTCTGACTTGGAAAACGGCCAGTTGACTGTCTTGAGCAGGTCGCTTGTGTACCCGTGCCACCCACCATCTATTTTTGCGACAATCTTCCTGCCAGTAACTGCGCGGGCAAGTCGCACGGCATACATTGTTGCCTCAGTACCACTTGTGACGTATCGTATTTTTTCTGCGACAGGCACTGCACTTGCAATCTTCTCTGATAGCTCCATTGTCTGTTCGTTCACAGTTCCATACATCCATCCTTGTTTTAGCTGCTCGCGCACGCTTTCATAGACACCGGCTGCAGCATGGCCCAAAATCAGACTCCAATGCCCCATCCAATAGTCTACATATTTGTTCGAGTCTACGTCTATTAGGAACTTGCCTGATGCAGCCCTTGTCACAAACGGGTAGGGCTCAAAGAACCTGATGTTGTGGTGAACGCCGTTTACGTGAAGCTTTTGCGATCTCGCAAAAATCTTTGCAGACTTTGGAGTCTTTTGCCTGTAGGTGCGCTCGGTGTTTTCCAACGTCTGCTACTTTATATTGTGGGATAAATTCTGATCGAAAAACACGCCTGTTTTTGTATAATACTTTGAATGGTTTATATGATATTTCAATGGTTCTCCTTTTGCATACGTAACGCTTTGGCGGCGCTTGTAATGAAGTATGGTATCATACCAGTTTGTGATTTACGAGCCTCCAGTTACGCATACAAAATGAGGATTTGATCAACTGATCTAATCTGAACATGTGAAGATTAGTGCATTCCGTCCAATTCCAAATTAAATTTGATAAACCAAGGAATCCCGTTGATCCTGCGGGACCTGACTGCTATCGGATTGGTACTAAGCCATGCGAGTCGTTGTAGCAATACAAGGCAGACTGCTCAGTAACACGTAGTTAACCTACCCTATGGACGGGGATAACCTCGGGAAACTGAGAATAATCCCCGATAGACCACGATGCCTGGAATGGTTTGTGGTTGAAATGATTTATCGCCGTAGGATGGGACTGCGGTCTATCAGCTAGTTGGTGAGGTAATGGCCCACCAAGGCTATAACAGATACGGGCTCTGAGAGGAGGAGCCCGGAGATGGGTACTGAGACACGGACCCAGGCCCTATGGGGCGCAGCAGGCGAGAAACCTTTGCAATGTGCGAAAGCACGACAAGGTTAATCCGAGTGTCTCCTGCTAAAGGAGTCTTTTACCAGTCCTAGAAACACTGGTGAATAAGGGGTGGGCAAGTTCTGGTGTCAGCCGCCGCGGTAAAACCAGCACCTCGAGTGGTCAGGAGGTTTATTGGGCCTAAAGCATCCGTAGCCGGTTGTCTAAGTCTTCGGTTAAATCTATGCGCTTAACGTATAGGCCGCCGAGGATACTGGACAGCTAGGGAGTGGGAGAGGTACACGGTACTCAATAGGAAGGGGTAAAATCCTTTGATCTATTGATGACCACCTGTGGCGAAGGCGGTGTACCAGAACACGTTCGACGGTGAGGGATGAAAGCTGGGGGAGCAAACCGGATTAGATACCCGGGTAGTCCCAGCTGTAAACGATGCAGACTCGGTGATGCATTGGCTTGTGGCCAATGCAGTGCCGCAGGGAAGCCGTTAAGTCTGCCGCCTGGGAAGTACGTACGCAAGTATGAAACTTAAAGGAATTGGCGGGGGAGCACCACAAGGGGTGAAGCCTGCGGTTCAATTGGAGTCAACGCCAGAAATCTTACCCGGAGCGACAGCAGAATGAAGGTCAAGCTGAAGACTTTACCAGACAAGCTGAGAGGTGGTGCATGGCCGTCGCCAGCTCGTGCCGTGAGATGTCCTGTTAAGTCAGGTAACGAGCGAGACCCCTGCTACTAGTTGCTACCGTTACTCTCTGGAGCAGCGGAGCGAATTAGTAGGACCGCCGCAGTTAATGCGGAGGAAGGAAGGGGCCACGGCAGGTCAGTATGCCCCGAAACTCTGGGGCCACACGCGGGCTGCAATGGTATTGACAATGTGTTCCGAATCCGAAAGGAGGAGGCAATCATCAAACGATACCTCAGTTATGACTGAGGGCTGTAACTCGCCCTCACGAATATGGAATCCCTAGTAACTGCGCGTCACTACCGCGCGGTGAATACGTCCCTGCTCCTTGCACACACCGCCCGTCGTTTCATTGGAGTTGGCTTTTAGTGAGGTAGTGTCTTGTTGGCATTATCGAGCTTGAGGTCAGTGACAAGGGAAAAGTCGTAACAAGGTGACCGTAGGGGAACCTGCGGTCGGATCACCTCCTTAGACAAATAGACAATGTGTGATGGATGCACTAATCTTCACAAAAAATCATCAAATGCAATGCATCACGAAAGTGATGTATGAAGGATGTAGTGGGTTCCTACCCGGGAACACACAATGATCATCGTGCATAGTCGTGTAATATTGTGGCTAATCATACCAGTGCATAGACGCCAGTAGGAGGATTGCTAGGCTTGAGAAGAGATGAAGGACGTGGCAAGCTGCGATAAGCCCGGGGTAGGCGCAAGCGTCCAATGATCCCGGGATCTCCGAATAGGAATCCTGTAAGAATTTACACACCGTACGCAAGTGCGGTGGTCGAACCGTGGGAACTGAAGCATCTTAGTACCACGTGGAAGAGAAATCAATTGAGATCTCCCAAGTAGCGGCGAGCGAAAAGGAGAGAGCCCAAACTGAATCTGTTATGGTAACATGGCAGAGATGTGGTGTTCGGTTATGATACTACGATCCAAGAACGCAGCCGAAGTTTTCTGGAACGTTACGGCATAGAGGGTGATACCCCCTTAGGCGAAACGGTATTGGATCTTATCATGACCAGAGTACTTGTCCTTGGTAGTGGGCAAGGAATTTAGGTGAAAGTAGCATCTAAGGCTAAACATTCCTCAAGACCGATAGTGGACTAGTACCGTGAGGGAAAGCTGAAAAGTACCCCGGAAGGGGGGTGAAAAGTGCATGAAACCTACTGGTTACAGACGTGGGTGGCATGGAAGATGATTTTTCCAGACTGGAGGTCCTAGCAATAGGGCTGAAGGTTTGGGGTTCTAGTCATCAGTGTCATCCGTTCCGTCTAGAAACACGGGCCAAGGAGCTTACCGTTATGGCGAGCCTAAACCTGAAAAGGTGGAGGCGAAGGGAAACCGAATTTCCGCAGCATCCGCGAGGGAAAGCGTGTGAAAGTGCGTTAAGTCATAGCGGCAAGGCTAGAAGCCGAGCGATCTATCCCTGAGCAAGTTGAAGGCGAGCGAAAGCTCGTTGGAGGACTGAAGCAGTTCTAACGTGCAAATTGTTTGTCTGACTTGGGGATAGGGGTCAAAAACCAATCTAGCTCGGCGCTCGCTAGTTCCAACCGAAGCATCCCGTAGGGTGTCCTTTGTGGAGACAGCACTTCCTGTAGAGCACTGATAGGGTGGAGCGGGGAAGAAATTCCTCACCACCTCTTCAAACTCCGAAGGGATGTGCATCGAAGAAGCAGGGAGACGGGTTTGCGTGACGTAAGGTTCGCAACCGAGAGGGGTTTAACCCAGACCAAAGTTAAGGCCCCCAAATTTGTGCTAAGTGTCAAGCGGAAGAGCGTCATTACGCCAAGACAGCAGGGAGGTAAGCTCAGAAGCAGCTATCCTTTAAAAAGTGTGTAACAACTTACCTGCCGAGCGTGGTGGCCTCGAAAATGGACGGGGCTAAAGCACAGTGCCGATACTTTGGATACTTGCCTTAGGGCAAGTCATGGTAGGTTGGCGTAGCTATTGGGTCGAAGCAGGGCCGTGAGGTCCTGTGGACCGATTGCTATTGCAGATCTTGGCGGCAGTAACAGCATAGTAAGGTGAGAATCCTTACCTTCGCAAGTGCAAGGGTTTCCAGGCAATGCGTCATCAGCCTGGAGTTAGTCGGTCCTAAGAATAATCTCAACAGAATTATTCGAAAGGGAAACTTGTTAATATTCAAGTACCTGGTGGAAAGCGTTATCACTTATACGATCGCTTCAAGATAGGGCAAGTACAACCGTCGTTGTATCTAACTTTTCGAGGGTTGGGGAGTGTCGTAATGACGAGAACCAACCCGAGTGAGGAATGGCTTGGCGTTAGCTGAGTTTGTCCGAGTCTTGGGGACAGTGAAAAATTGTGTAAGGAGTGATTCACCATGGCCGTACCGAGAACCGACACAGGTGCACTGGATGAGAAGTCCAAGAAGTATCGGGTATACCGTAGGCGAGGGAACTCGACAAATTAGTCCTGTACCTTCGGTATAAGGGATGCCTGCAATCCTAATGAGAAATTGGGATAGCAGGTTGCAATGACAAGGGGGTTCCGACTGTTTAATAAAAACACAGGTGACTGCTAGTCCGAAAGGATGTGTATAGTCACTGAATCCTGGCCGGTGCTGGTACCTAAAACTTGGGTTCAACCGAGCTAAGGGCCAGTTAACGCCGGGAGTAACTCTGACTCTCTTAAGGTAAACAATTGGATTGCCTTAGTAAAATCTGGCCGTATGCTGGAAAGTCTGAGAATGTCAGGTTAGGTCTTGAAAGCTTAAAAGTTTTGGAGCCCTGAAAATACCATGACTGCAGATAATCAGCAGGAAAGACTAGAAAGATTCTAGAATCCTCAGAGACTATATGCCAGAAATCGTTTTGAACGGTTAAGATATAGTCCGACCCCTATAGCGATATAGGGAAGTTTGCAAATGCAAACTCGCCTTGTTGTCTTGACAATAAGGTCTTCAAGTAACAGAAGTGAGCCAAATGCCTTGTCGGGTAAGTTCCGACGTGCATGAATGGAACAACGAGAGCCCCACTGTCCCCGCCTACAACCCGGTGAAGCCACATAAGGTGGACGAACAGTCCATCATCTTCCATCGGGGAGAGAAGACCCCGTGGAGTTTTACTGCAGCTTGTGCTTGCGGTATAGTTGACATCGCATAGAGTATCTGGTAGCCATGCTTAACTTCCTCCGGGAGGTTAGGAAGCGTCGTTGTAACACCAGACTTTGTTTGCAGTATCGCTTATCAGGTGAAGACCTGAGACACGTGCAGGTGGGCAGTTCGGCTGGGGCGGCACCCCTTTGAAAAGATATCAAAGGGGCCCAAAGTTCAGCTCAAACGGGTCAGAAATCCGTTGAAGAGGGCAAAGCCAAAAGCTGGATTGACTGGATCTCCAAACGCACGGGATCCAGAGACGAAAGTCGGGCTTAGCGATCCTTCGTGTGCCCACTATTGGGGCCCGGAGGTGACAGAAAAATTACCCCAGGGATAACAGGCTCGTCGCGGGCGAGAGCTCCTATCGACCCCGCGGTTTGGTACCTCGATGTCGGCTTTTCCTATCCTGGTCCTGCAGCAGGGGCCAAGGGTGAGGCTGCTCGCCTATTAAAAGGGAACATGAGCTGGGTTTAGACCGTCGTGAGACAGGTCGGTCTCTGCCTGATGGAAGCGTGGCTGTCTGAGGGGAAGTTGCTCCGAGTACGAGAGGAACAGAGCAGCGTGGCCACTGGTTTACCGGTTGTCTGACAAGGCAGGCCGGGCAGCTAAGCCATTTGGGCTAAGCGCTGAAAGCATCTAAGCGCGAAACCCTTCCCGAGACAAGACAGCCCTTCTTACGATGGAGGTCGGCAGTAGAAGACTGCTTTGATAGGATGGAGGTGTAGATCACAAGCTTCGGCGAGTGGTGAGCCTGCCATTACTAAACGACCAACGCACTGGTTAGCCACATTACATAGAGACTATGCGCGATGATTTTTTAATTTAAAATCAACCCCTAGCGGTAGCTGGGATTACACGACTTGCATCTGATTAATTTTTTAACTGTATTCATTACGGTTTTAATATGTGTTTTAAGAAATTCTAGAGGATCTCAAGTTATTTATGCGAGTTACAGATAACAATATTTGTTGTCTGGAACGCTACAAAAACAATTCTTTGAAGAAAAATGCAGTCTCTTGCTAGAACAAGACGAGATACGATTTGCCGGAATCATAAACGAAGACGGCAAGCTAGTCTCAGGCGGATTCAAAAAAGACATACGCCCACTCGAGGAGGATGAAAGCAGGCTGAACTCATTTATGGAGTTTGCATCAATGATTTCACTAAGAAAAGAATTTGACAAGACTCTTGGACCGATTAACTATCTTGCAGCCCGACGAGACAAGATAGTCCTGATTAGCTTCCCGTTTCCTGTAAGTAAATTCATACTCTTGATTTCAGCAGAGCCGACAGTAGATATTGAGAGCCTTGCAACAAAGGTCGTCTCTGCGTTTAGTTCTGTTTCCTAGACTAGGATATTGCCGATAATTCCATACCATGTTGCCATCGTCTTCTCGACTAGCTGCATGATTACTCTTACCTGCTCTAGTATGATCTGATCTTTTTGTTCGATCTTTTTTTCAAGCTCACGTATTGTTTTTTCTTGTTCTAGTATCTTGGCTTCTGATTTTTGTAGATCCGTTGGCGGTTGACTGGTGCGCTCAATTGTCCCTGTCCTGGCGGCAATCTTGCTTTTTTCAATCTCGATATTTACGTAATAGTTTCCACGCTCTAGCAGTTTTTGCATCCTGTCCTTTCCAGTGTAATCCCATACTGGATCCCCGTATAGGTGGACGCAGACCCTTGATTCCATCGTCCTGCGTTCTCGTTCCACAAACTCGTATTCACCAAGAGCAAGATAATGCTGGTAGCTTTCCTGGCAATACTGGATGTCATTCTCGCTTAGATAGTCCGTTATTGCAGATGACTGTACTTGTACTGCAACGAGAGCAAGAATCAAAATTACTATTGCAACCTTCAATAACTAGGATCGAATTTCCTGTAATTAAACCCGTTCTACTCTATGATATCATGAAACTTTTTAAATTGATAGTATGATGTTATGATATGAATGAAGCATATGTATTGTTAAATGTCGATTATAAGCAGCAGAAAAACATAATCGAGCAAGCCAAAAAAGCACCTGCCGTAAAGACTGTAAAGACAGTGTATGGCATCTATGATATTCTCATAGTTTTGGAATCAGAAAACATGCAAGATATTAAAAACACGATTGACGTTCACCTGCACAATATTGACGGAATCAACAATCTTACATCGTTAATTTCAGTGACTTAATTGGTTCAAGAATACGAAGTAATTGTAGTTGGGGCAGGACCTGCTGGTCTGTCTGCCGGAATCTATGTTGCAAGGCAAAAAGTATCGTGCCTTGTAATATCAAAGGATCTTGGAGGCCAGCTAAACTTGATACCAAAGCTTGAAAACTATCCTGGGACGATGATGTCAAGCGGCCCATTACTTGCAAAAACACTTGAGAATCAGTATCTTGTTTTTGGAGGCGAGATGACGTTTGATACTGTTGAAAGAATTGATGAAGCCGAAACCGGCCTGAAAGTAAAAACCACGCGAACCGAGTATATGACAAAAGCAGTTGTGCTCGCCCCAGGAAAAGTCCCAAACAACCTTGGTCTCTCAAACGAAAATCAATTTGCAAACAAAGGCGTGCATTATTGCACAAAATGCGATGCACCCTTCTATCAGGGAAGGACTACTGCAACTGTGGGAGTGGGAGGGTATCTGCTTGAATCTGGAATACTGCTGTCTCGTATGGCCTCTAAAGTGTATCTTATCTACAAAGGAGGCGGATTGGGAGGAGACAAGGATATGATAGAGGCAATAAAGAAAAAAGAAAACGTGGAACTTGTCCCAAATACATCAATAAAATCAATAAGCGGCAATAACACACTTCAACAAATCACATTACTTGACAATTCGGGTACTGAAAAAACAATCACGGTAGATGGGTTGTTCATTGAGATGGGCTCGAAGATAAACTTGGATTTTGTCAAACATCTTGTAACGATTAATACAAAAGGGGAAATCGAGATTGGCGATGGAGGCAAGACTTCACACCCAGCAATATTTGCAGCAGGTGACGCAACTAATATTCCATACAAGCAGATTGTAGCTGCATGCGGAGACGGCGCTGCTGCAGGACTTTCAGCATTCAACTATGTTGAAAAACTCAAGGGCAAGCCTGGAATAAGAGCCGACTGGAAGAAGACCATAGGAGACACCGTATTCCACTACTAACCGTATTAGTCTACATCTTGCAGTGATAAAAAGCAGTTAATTTTTATTTTCAGTTTGACACCGTACCGTATGAGTAAGCAATCTGAACCTAACGTGGTCGGAGTAAACGTCCTCAAGCAGAACGGCGTGGACGTGGACGAGCTAGTCAAGCTTCTGGTCTACAACGCCTCAGTCGAATTTACAGCCTACTATTACTTCACAAATCTGCGAATGCACTGTACTGGAATAGAAGGCGAGGGGATAAAGGGCGTAATCGAAGACGCAAGACTTGAAGACTTGAGCCATTTTGAGTCCTGCCTCTCAAGGATTTATGAGCTTGGAGGAAGCCTGCCAAATGACGCAATGGAGTTTGTCAAGATGTCAGGCTGCGAATTTCTGCAGCTGCCTCCAAACAAAACTGACATTCGGGCAATAATGGAAAAATGCCTAAAAGCAGAACAGGGGGCAATAGTGAACTGGAACAAGATATGCCAGATGACATACAACAAGGATCCTGCAACGTATGATGTCGCAAAAGACATACTCAAAGAAGAGATAGAACACGAGGCGTGGTTTTTGGAACTCTTGTATGGACGACCGTCTGCGCACATGCGTCGCAAGTTCCCAGGGGAGAGACCTCACACACACAAACACTCAAGAGCATTGGGATAATGCTTATCTTTTTTATTTATTATACTTGCAACGCTGAAATGTAATGAACATAGTGTGTCTGATATGCGCATTGACCGTACCCGTAGTACTATTGGCAGTGTCCACGGCATACGGGCACGGCATAGGATATGAGACGCTCCCGCCACAAATGCTCGGAGACAGAAAGGTAGCAATGGAGGTAAGCTCTATAGTTGAGAATTCTACAAACAGCAAGCAGATAACATTTTCAATGTTTGATACTTCCACCGGTCTAACAGTTCGTGATGCAGTGTATCATTTAAAAACGCTAAAGGATGGACACGTCCTGTTTGAAGGCGAGTATGCTACATCTGATGGAGTGCTTGTGATCTCGCTAATGCCTGACAGCTCTGAGCAAATACTGGTAAGCAAGAAAAAAGAATTTGATATTTTTGGATTCATCACAGGCAAGGAAAAATCGCGTATAGAGGCACGTGGGAGTGTATTTGCAAGCAATGGCCTGTATAAATTCACCTTGGATGTATTGTCTGCGGAAAGATATGATGGTAAGAATGTCAAGCCAGTGCGATTTGAATCTGGGCTCTCGTTTCCAGAATCTGCTGTCTATGAACTAAACGATCTGGCTGGCCAGAGAATCAAAGTGGTCTCATATTATGATCTTATCTATGACCTAAGATATGATGCTGCTAGCAAGCAAGTGTCATTTAGCATGCCCTTTGAGTGGACTATTGATAACATTAATCAGACAACGCATGTGCACGAGGAAGTCTTTGTGCCAAAAACACTCACGCCATTCCAAGTATCCAAATACGAGATAGTCGTCAACGGCGTGCCGCTCTCAGAAAAAGCACTAACAATAGACGATTACAGAAATGATGAGAGGATAATACACATACTTCTTTACCAATCAGATCTTCTGAACCTGCAAAAGACACAAATTACAAACAAAATGGATTTCGTGCTTTCTGCAAAATCTGCAAGTACGCTGCTTGCCGATGTAACTGACAATGTCCAGTACAGAATAGAGCTGACCACAAAGCCTGACCGTCTTTTACGGGGTGGTGGGGCTACATTCCTATTCAAAATCTATGACGTATTCTTGCAAGGAAAGACAATATCTGCAGACTATGAATTTGTCATAAAGTCAAACGGCCAGGCAATATACAATACAAAAGGAAAGAGTGATGTCTCAAAATGGAGTGAAATATCGTTGACGATTCCACACGATGCATCTGATATTGTAGTGCTAAGCTTTGAGAACATTGGAGGAAACGGATTTGCAAGAGCAGAGATTCCGATAATGCTATATGATTCACTTCCGACAACTTCAATTCCATCATGGGTAAAGAATAACGCTAACTGGTGGTGCCAGAAGGCAATAACTGATGATGACTTTCTCAAAGGTGTAGGATACATGATATCTGAAGGAGTAATCAGAGTTGAAGTCACAAAGGAATCTTCCAGAAGCGAAGTGCCTGACTGGATCAGACAAAGCTCGTGCTGGTGGGCCAAAGGCTCTATAACTGACGGTGATTTTATCAACGGAATATCGTATCTTGTGCGAAGCGGCATAATAGTGCCATAGGTATAGGTCCAACTTTACAAATTAATTCATTCAAAGCGATCAAGCAATAGGCTAAAACTTATCTATTGCAATATCAAACCGACTGTAACCCAATGCAAGAGGAATTTGTCAACGTGGATGGACACAGGATAAGATACCTCAAGGACGGTTCATCAAATAAGACACTGATATTAATCCACGGACTTGGTGCCTCTGCGGAAAGGTGGGAGCTCGTTTTACCGCGTTTTGCCAAATACTATACTGTAATTGTGCCAGACCTTATAGGATTTGGGCTTAGTGACAAGCCGTATGCTGACTATACCCTTGAGTTTTTCTCCAATTTCCTCAAATCGTTCTTTAACTCCCTTGGGATCAAAAAGGCCTCTCTTATCGGATCCTCACTTGGTGGCCATATTGCAATCGATTTTGCTGCAAACAATCCTGGACTGGTTGACAAGCTCATACTTGTCTCTCCTGCTGGAGCAATGAGGCAATCAACGCCTGCTCTTGATGCATACATAATGGCAGCACTATACCCGGATGAGACAAGCGCACAGAATGCATTTTCAATGATGACTGGAAGCAACAAGAAGATCAACCCGAAGATAATTGAGAGCTTTGTCCAGAGAATGAAGATGCCAAATGCAAAATACGCTTTCATGTCTACACTTCTTGGAATAAAAAATGCACCAGAGATTACTGCCTACCTGCAGATAATACGCACACCGACGCTGGTGATCTGGGGCCAGCTTGACCCTGTCATACCTGTCACATACGCAGAACAGTTTGTCAAACAGATAAGGGACTGTAGGTTTTACCAAATGGAGAACTGCGGGCACACCCCATATGTGGAAAACCCGTCGGCCTTTGCAGACGTGGCGTTGGGGTTTCTTGGGAAATAGCCTTAAATAGACAGAGAACCATATTTTACCAATGGTTGCCAATAATGACCAATCAAACTATGTGAACATGTTCCAGGAATGGATGCAAAAGGGCGGCAAGGCGCAAAGTGAATTCATCAAGGCCTTTTGCAGCTACATGGAAGGTAATCAAAAATTTGATCCGCTCCAGAGCCTCAAGGAAATGACCTCCAAGGCAGCTGAGATGCAGGCAAACATTGCAAACAATGTAAGCTCGCTCCAAAAAAATACGATGGAGCAGATGTTCAACCTTGGAAACATGATGCAGAATTTCATGGGGTGGGGAGCATTCAAGACAACGGTTGGAAGCAATGGTAGAATATCCATTCCTGAAGCAGAGCGGGACGCATTGAAGCTTAGCGAAGGAGACTTGGTACAGGTACTTGTACTTCCTTTGGAAAAGCGAAAGAGCAGATCCTCTTAACTATCTTTCTTTTATCCACTGACAGAGCTCAGGCAGAATCTGTTTTTGTGAATATGAGCTTGCAATCATGCCGACATGGCCGGTAGGATAGATTCGAAGTGTCTTGTCTTGGCTTGCAACTGCGTAATACAAGGGCATACTGCATTCGGGGGATACTAGGTGGTCACCAACTGCTATTTGAATGAAAATCGGCATGGTTATCTTTTGCAGGTCTATCTGTCTGCCTCCTACGAACATCTTGTTCTGAATCAAAAGGTTGTCCTGGTAGATGTCCTTTATCCACTGCTTGAACAATTCACCAGGAATGGGAGGTGTCTCGCTCAGCCATTTTTCCACACGCAAAAAGCTGTCAACAAAATTCTTATCGTGTATGTTCTTGAAGAATTTATAGTATTTTTCAAGACCCTGCTCGAATGGTTTTAGTATTGAAAAACAATAGTACATAAACTCAGGTGGCATGTTCCCAATTGATTCTACGAGCTTGTCGACATCAATATGTTTTGCCATGTTGCTAACTACTGTTGTATCCTTCCAGCCGTCGATTACAGGCGCGGTGACAACCAAATTTCGTACTTTTTCAGGGTGCAATGCAGCGTATATCGTGGCTATCGTGCCGCCCGTACAGTAGCCCTGGAGTGAGACATTTCTTACATCTGATTCCTTTCGCACAAAATCAACACAGTTTTCCATGTATGTGTTGACATAATCGTCAAAGTCAAGATACTTGTCAATGTTTGATGGGTTGCCCCAGTCTATCATGTAGACATCTATCCCACTCTCAAGAAGTTTTCTGACCCAGCTCTTCTCCTGCTGTATGTCAAGTATGTGGTATCTGTTGATTATGGCATAGCTTATCAAAAAAGGCACCTTTGTCTGCGATTGGACTGTGGGCCTAAAGTGAAGCAGCCGCATCTTGTCTTCTTCGTATGCTATGTCATACGGAGTCGACTCTAGGCTGATCTCATCTGGTGCGGGGACAAGTTTTGGCGCTTCTGCCACATTTCGCGTAAAGCTGAGAAACTCTTCTACTATCTTTGGGTCTATTGTCTCATTTCTCATCTTGTTTTTCCCTCCTTTCCAGCTTTTTTACTCGCTTTCTTAGCTCGTGAAGCTCTTTGTATATCTCGTCAATTTCCTTCCTTGTTGGCAGCCTTGCGGAGTTTAGCATCACGTTTAACATGTTTTCCCAGTGTTTTGTTATTTCCAGCTCAGATGATACCATCTTGCCATAGTTCAGAGCAAACTTTTCAGAGTCAAACAGTCCGGTAAAATCATTCTCAAAAATGTCAATCCAAATTCTCTTGTATGCCTCAAGGCTTTCAGAGTCTTGCGGAATGCTTGGCATCTTGGCATTTACCTTTTTTTGTGCCTCAAGCCACGTCTCCGATAGCTGCTTGTAGTATTCTGTAAGCCTTTGGTTGAACTCGATAATATCCTCGTAGGAGTCTATTGCCTCTGTCATGATTTTCTTCATATCGTTTGCCCAATTTCTCATCGGGCCAACCGATGTTAACGCTATTGGCTTGCCTGACATCAAATGTAACAGGTCGGTCCAGAACAGTGAAACATGTTTGAAATTATCGAGCGGTTGCTTGACGTCTTGCGACATGCTGATTAAATACCAAAGATCGCAATAAATAGATCGCCTTTCTAATACTGACTAAAGCGCAGATGGGATAAAATGGACAAAGAAACACTATGCAATCAAATCAGGAGCCTTGATCCAAGCGTACGCTTTGTAGGGCTGATTAATGACAAAGGACGTCTTGTTGCCGGTGGAATGGCATCAGGCAAAAGCTCACTTGAAGACACCAAAAAAGATGAGATGCTGTTCATGGAGCTTGCATTGCGAGTTCGGATGAGACAGGAGTTTGACCCAGAACTGGGGCCTGTCAGATTTGCCCTATCGTACAGGGACAAGGTAATTGTGATCAGTTTTCCACTTAACAAGGAGATACTTCTTATCTCTGCAGAAAAAGAGATTGACTTTGCCAAGTTCCCCTTCAAGGTATTAAAGGCAATCGAAGAATACTCCAAGTAGGAAAATTCGTTAGTTTAACATACTGGATTGCAATATCTGCATACATGATGTTGTCTGCACTTGTCGCCATTTTGGGATCCTTTACCTGCATTACTGCATATGCTGATGTGTGGATTCCTGACAACGAGCTTGTCGGCTATTTTGACTCTAGCGGGGTCTATACTGTGGTGGGAGCAGTAAAAAATACTGAAAGCTATGCCGTAACTCCAACGGTGAACATACTGGTAAATGACGGGGGTAAGACAGTACTGGCAAGTCATACACTTCCAACAGTATTTCCAAATAAGGACATCCCGTTTAAAATTCACATGCCGCAGGTAAGATCACACAATGTAGTGCTCGAATCGCCGTCAATCAAGTTCGTAAAGGATGAAACGAAGATGCCATCTAACATACAAATAATCTATGATAAAACACTTGTAAAACATGAGGATGGGCATCTTACTGGTAAGATAATCAACCATGGAAACAGGACCGAATACAACATCAAAGTGTATGCGCTAATACATGCAAGTGATCACAGCGTGATCGATGTCGGAAAAAACATTGAAAAAATTGAAAAAATAGAGCCGGGGCAAACAGTGGATTTTACAATGTATCCTGACCCGCTTGTGAGCTCGGAGGTTAGCTATTATAGCTGTTTTGCAATAGGCGATGAGACAATAGTGCCGCTGTATGCTATGAGAGGAGAGGAACGATTTGACTTTAGGTATGATTCGACAGCCTCGTTCAGCGTGATCGGATTTGACAGCACGGGAAGCTCGCTTTCAATATATGGAATAAATTCGTTCAAGGTCCCAACATACGTCAACTTTGAATTCCCAAGGACATCAGATAGCGAAAAGTTTGATGTGCTTGTCAACGAAAAACCTATTAAATTTATCCAGAGCCTGGATGAGGAAGGAAACTGGCACGTTGCATTTGACGTGGACGGAGCATCTCAGAACAACATCTTGATTAGCGGATTTAAGAGTCAAAACAACGTGCAGCAAGAACAAACTGGCCTTGCCTCTGATACGCAGGGGTATCTTGCATTACTCATTATTCCAGCCGCCGCTGCAATAAGTGTCAGTCTGTATTTGAGACAAAGGAAGCTAAAAGCAAAAGCTTAGGCACTGATTTTTGGCAGCTTGATGATGAATCTGGTGGGGTTGTTCTGAGCTGAGATCGTACCGTTGTGTCGCTCGATTATGTTTTTACAGCTTGCAAGACCTAACCCAGTACCGCTTGTCTTGGTCGTAAATAAGGGCTTGAAGAGCATCGGCATGTTCTCCTTTGAAATGCCCTGGCCAGAATCTTCGAACTCTATTATGATCTTTCCTTTCTCTTCACGCGCAGATATTGTAATGATGCCTGATCCTTTCATTGCCTCTATCGAGTTTGTGATCAAATTCACAAAGACAATTTCCATCTTGTCTATATCGCATGTTATCTGCGGATTGTTTTTTGGTAGGTTGATTTCAACGTCGTGCATTTGGATTCTCTCTATGACTTTTTTTAGTATGTCATGAAGTGAATACATGTGAAGCTTTAGTGGTGGCAGCTTTACATAGTTTAGAACATCCTCTATTTGGCGGTACATCTTTCTTGCCTCTTCCTCGATCAACTCTAACTGGTCAAGTGATTTTTGGTCAAGTTTGTTTTTAGAGTTTTTCCGTATCATCATGGAATAGTTGATTATCACAGTAAGCGGATTTCTCATATCGTGGGTTATTCTTGATGTGAGCTCGCCTATGTGGATGAGCCTGTCCATGCCCTGGCTTGTTTTTTGTCGTTGCTGTATCTCCCTCATCTGACGGCGTTGAGACGTTCATACTAAATTAACTTTGTTGGGATTAGTAGGAATGGTTCTGTAGGACCATGGGATACCATCGGTCTGGCAAGGGAGAAAATATGGCAATGGTCCAACAGACCTGATATCAATATGATGCATGTATTACTATGTTTGTGTATGTTTGGGCAAAACAAACGCGGTTTGGGTTACATGCAAATTGGCATACTTCCTCCGTGCTTTTGCTTGTACTCTTGGATTAATCTACCAGCCTCTTGCTTATAGTCGGCAGTTTTAGCATACTTGAAGCGTTTTGCATTGCATGTACATTCTTTTAATGCAAGCTCAGATACACTCCCTTTTATGTTGGACGAGCCTCCTATGTACAATATCTTCATTGCAGCATGCATCATGTATACTCCACTTGATTCTGGCATTACAGATATCTGCTCTTGGCTAAAGTCTAGCCAATCGGACCATGCAAGCTCCGTGGACATGATGTGTGTCAGACTATACTCTTTAAATTTTTAGAGGCTATAGTAGGCTCTTTAGACCAACGCACCTATTTCTGATGGTGACCTCTGTAACGCCGGCTGCAACGGAGATGTCCTTCTGAGAGCGGATCTCGCCGTTTGATATACATGCAAGGTATAGTGCAGCTGCTGCAAGCCCCATTGGGTCCTTTCCTGCAACCATGCCGATTTTTTTTGCCTTGTTGAGTATCTCGATTGCCTTTCTTTTGGTCTTCTCGCTTAGGTTTGCCATGCTAGCTATTCTAGATATGCCCTTTGTAGGATCGGCAACAGGCATTTTCAGATCGAGCTCCTTGTAGATTAGTCTGTAGCATCTTGCCACATCCTTTCTTCTTATGTTGATGCTCTCTGCCACATCATCTAGTGTCCTTGGTGTTTCGGTATTCCTGCATGCCGCATAAAGGCATGCTGCTATGAGGCCGTGTATTGATCTGCCACGAACTAGCTTTTTTTCCATTGCCTTTCTGTAAATGTATGCAGCCTTTTCCACTACAGATTCTGCAAGCGCCATCTTGTCTTTCATCTTGTTTAATTCGTTAAGTGCTTGTCGTAGATTTCGGTCTGCAGAAGAATGCGCTTGTGTGCGGCTGTCCCATGTTCGAAGTCGCTCAATTGAGCTTTTCATTGAAGCTGAGAGCGGCTTGCCTGTAGCATCTTTGTCTGCTGATCCTATTACTGTAGACAAACCCATATCGTGCATTGTAAGCGACGTTCCAGCTCCTACTCTGCTCCTGTCGGACTCATCGTTTGAAAATGAGCGCCATTCGGGTCCAGCTTCCTCCAATTTCTCAACTGCCACGTAGCCACAAGTTCTGCAGAACATCTCGCCAGAGTTGATATCGGTTTGCATAGAGTTTTTGCCACAAGATGGGCATCTGTGAGTAGACATCGACATCATCTTATATAATGCGTTTTTTGCTTATTATGGATTTTTCCAACTTTAACTGATTATTTGTGTGTAGGTTAAGCTAATACACATTCTAGATTTTTAGAATAAAAATAAAAAAGAGCAAATTAGTGTTTTTTCTGATATTTGGAGTGTGCTTTGAGCTTTTCTGCAAGCTCTTGGAAGATCTGATTTACGCTGACATCCACAAGATTTATCGTTGCATTGTCCTTTATGATCTGTTTTTCAAACTTTTCTTTTACTGCAAACATGACTGATGACCAGTGCAGTACACCTTTCATTTTTTCATCAATCACAGAGTTGGTATCGGGAAAATTAAATGACTGAAAGACAATGCCGTTAACCCAGTTGATTGTTGGGATTACCCCGCCCGCAGTCTTGCTACTAAATGCAATCTGCGTTGCCCAGTCATCAAAATTGTATTCGATTATCTCGTGTATGATGAGCTTCTTCCATGGTTCTATTATGATTTCCACGTCGCTTACATTCAAAGTGGCGTTATTATATAATTTTCAAATTCGAGACGTTATCTACAGGGTATTAGATGATTGTCTGTCTATTTTAGACAAACAATATCTCATATTTTATTCGTGGAACGTGATTATGGGGATATGAATCAGCACGAAATAATCGAGGCGCTGGCTTTTTTTGGTCTTGAAGATGTAGATTCCAAAGTATACATGGGACTACTTCAAACGGGCCCGGTGTCAGTTGGAACCCTATCTGCAAAACTGGATATTGACAGAGGCAAGACATACAGGGCCCTGAACAGGCTACGAAACATGGGCGTGGTGGCAACCACATTTTCAAACCCGACACTTTGCTCTGCAATACCGCCGACCGAAGCACTAAAGACAATAGTTGAGAGAAAACAAGATGAGATAACCACGATGAAGAATCTCTCACAGAAAATCGTAGAGGACATCAGTGTCATCACCAAAGAGACTGATATCCAAGAAATCTCCTCATTTGTCATAATTCAGGGAAGATCGAACATATACTCGAGAATAAGTAAGCTTTTGCAAAAAGCTACCGGAATCGTGTATATTGTGACAACAACTGAAGATTTGATGAGGATGTATCACACGAGCATTCCAGAGAGAATTCAACTATTGAAAAAAGAAGGAGTACAAGTCAGAATTTTAACGGAGGCATCTACTGACAAGGAGTTATCATTCGTTCATCGACTTGATCCGACCGAAATTAGGGTGGGTAAGCTACCCTCAAAAAGCAGAATGGTTGTGGAGGAAAGCAGGCAATTGATAATGTCTGGTGCGCTCAACACATCAATGGATTTGAATGATGAAGGCGACTCTGTAATGCATACGAATTCACTTGAGATGGTCAGCAACATGTTCAGCCTTTGCACACTGTTGTGGAACAAATCAAAACCGGCAGAGGTTTTGGTGGCGCCAAGAACTAAAAGGGTAAAAAGCCAATGATGGGTTACAAATCAATACACTGTGAAAGGTTGAAGCAAAAGGAGGAGGTTCCACAAATGCGACTAGCATTACAACGCAAAAGGAAGGCAGATCTTGTCAACGATCTTGTCGATCCCATCTGTGTGATTTCCAATGCCAACGATCTATTGTATGACAAGCTGGGTAGGTTTTTGGATGCTCAGACTCTAGAATACTTTGAGATGATTCGTCGCGCAGCTGCAAAATCAAAGATGCTGGTAGAAGAGCTAAGAAGTGAAGGCAATCCGGACAGGTAGCCGGAGCCGCATTTTTCTATTTTTGCACTCGATCGACAAGTTAACAATACCCTAAATGAAATCATACTGTGATCTGGTTTGATTGGGCTTGGGAACAACCTTAACGAGTTAAGACTGCGAATCCAGAAGATTAGGGAGGATCTTGAAAAGATAGAGCATCCAGGTGAGCCTTTGCCAGAGGTCATCAACATGACTAACGTGCTAAGGCTGAACGAATACCTGACTAGGACTGATACTGCAAAGTCCGAGCTTATCTATTGCTATGAGCAGTATTTGCAACAATTAGAGCAGATAGTCTCCTCTCTGTTATCAATTCAGTCTGATCTGAGGGATATAATCAGAACTGAAGCATCACTTCTTGACAATGGTCCAAAGCGTAAAAAAGGTGGCAAGCCTTCCAAAAAAAAGCAAAAAAACTAGTATGAAATATCTCCTGCTGAAATCCTGGCATAGCCAGTCCTTTGCTTTAGCACCAAACTTCCATCATGGTCTATTCTAACTGCCCGTCCTGTGGCAGTACCAGTAGTACCGGATACTGTTACGTTCTTGCCTATGGTGGATGATCTTTTCGTCCACTGTGTTATGATTAACTGGCTTTTGCCATCTGCAAGAAGTCTGAGTATTCTTTCCAGCTCTTCAAGAAATGACTGTACAAGTCTTGCCGGTTTTTGTTTGTAGTTTTTTACAAGTGTTCCAACACCGTAATAGTTTGCTTTTGTTCTTATCTTTTTTTCAATTTCTGCGGGGTTGACATTATAGTTGATTCCTATTCCGAGAACTATATTGTCTATTTTACTTGATTCTATTGACGCATCGATGATTATGCCTGCAATCTTTTTGCCATTGAGGGTTATATCATTGGGCCATTTTAACTCGGTCTTTAGTGCAAGTGTTTTTTCAATTGCATTTGCAAGTGCAACTGCAGCTGCAATTGGAACAAGTGTTATTTTTGAGACATCGATGTCGGGGCAGAGAACTATCGACATCCAAATTCCGCCTTTTGGTGAAATCCACTTCCTGCCAAGCCGTCCCTTTCCTGATGTTTGCGATTCGGCGATTACAACTGATCCGGAATCTGTCTTGGCAAGACGCATGGCAAAATTTTGAGTCGAGTCAACAGAATCAAAGTAATAGATTTTTCTACCTAATGTCTTTGTTTTTAGGCTCTCGGCTATCTCCCATGGCAAGACCTTGTCCGTTGTCTCCACAAGTCTGTATCCTAGATTTTGTTTTGACTCTATCTTGTAGCCAAGGCTTTGAATTTTTTTTATGTGTTTCCAAATTGCAACTCTGCTGATTCTGAGAACTTCACTGAGATCCTCACCTGAGAGGTATTCTAGCTTGTGAGCTTTGAGAAACTGTAGAACCTTTACGAGGCCGGCATTCTCATCTAAAGTGTAAAGCAACTATTCTGCCTAGTTTGTTCAGTGATTTAAAATTTCAACGAGTTAAAAGCCGATGTCGATGTCGTAGCCGCCAGTATCTCCTACGCCTGCATCCCCGCCCATATCGCCTCCGGCATCACCAGGCTGGTTCTCGGCGCCAGGAGGAACCTGGTCTGCAGGAACATAATCATGCATTGACGCACCTATCATCGAAAACATCATTGAGAACATCATCATATTCATTATTCCAAAGAACATCATCATTGCAAAGTCCGATTTGTTACTACCCATGAACTCTTCAAGCTTCTTTTTATCGCCTAGCTTGTATAGCTGCACCATCTGGTTCCATTTTTGTTCCATTTCGTGTATTCTCTGTTGCAGCTCGTTGTCTCCTTTTTCGGTTACATGCAATTCTATCTTTTCGCCTCCAAGGAATCCTTTTTTCTTCTCCACCCGTATGAGGCCGCGCTCTTCAAGCTTTTCAAGTATTTTGTTTAGCTCTTCTGGCTCTATGCCTGTCTTGTCCCTTATCTTACCGAATTTCTTTGCTCCTCTTTTGATCGCACCAAGAACTATGATGTCTTTTGGTTCTTCTTCCATGGTTGATGTTCTGGATTTTTCCTATAAAGAACTTTCCAATGAAGTGCTGGACTCCAAAGAAATTATATCACTTGCAAGCAGATACAATATGATGGAAAAAGATCCACACTCTGATGATGAAATACGCAGTATATTGTCACTAAAGAACGTAGCAGTGGTGGGAATGTCAAAAAACGAAGAAAAGGCTGCAAACTATGTTCCAAAATACCTGCTTGAGAACGGCTACAACATCGTACCTGTGAATCCCACCGCAGACAGCATACTTGAAAGAAAGTGCTATCCAAGTCTGCAAGAAGTGCCTGAGCAGATTGACATTGTGGATGTCTTTAGGCCCTCAGATCAAGTCCTACCGGTAATCCAGGAGGCAATAAAGAAAAAACCCAAGGTAATCTGGCTGCAAGAAGGAATACACAATGAGGAAGCAGAAAACCTTGCAAAAAGTGCCGGAATAAAGGTAGTCTTTAACAGGTGCATGCTAGCTGAGCATCAGCGGTTGTTCTAATGGCAAGTTTTGATGATTTTTTTAAATCTCTTCAAGATCTAGTGGATTCATATTCTAGGCAGGGTGTGATGCTCAAAGTCGACTCTTATGTTGACGGAGGGATCATCAGAATTTTTGGAGAGAACTCAAGCTCTATATCAAGAGCCAAAAGCGGGCTTGAGGATGTAGTAGAGCTTGCATACACTACTGCGGAACACCATCCGTACTGGAATCTGCTGTATCATGCATGTCAGATTTCAAAG
Source organism: Candidatus Nitrosotenuis uzonensis (assembly GCF_000723185.1). Lineage (NCBI taxonomy): Archaea > Thermoproteati > Nitrososphaerota > Candidatus Nitrosotenuis > Candidatus Nitrosotenuis uzonensis. Next base: position 382,485 of record NZ_CBTY010000008.1, on the reverse strand, counting down.
ACTGTTCTTGACAAGTGGGATGATACTCTCACACAAGAAGATATTGGTGAAATCTCCTGGTCAATTGATGAGCTGAAAAACACCTCTGATAAAATTCGCCAAAGACCTGATAACGACCACGTCCACTAGAGTCAGAGATAAATAGCTAAATTCGCAATTGTACATGTGCCAATAAAGATAGGAATTATCGGCAAGACCAATACTGGAAAAACCACGTTTTTCAATTCAGCCACACTGTCTTCATCTGAAATCTCAACGTATCCGTTTACGACAAAAAAACCAGAATCTGCTACAGCTAATGCAATCACACTTTGTGTTCATCCGGAATTTAATGTAGTTGACAACCCAAAGAATTCAAAATGCATAGACGGTTGGAGGTATATACCAATAGAGCTTATCGACCTTCCAGGCCTGATAAAAGACGCATGGCAGGGAAAGGGGCTTGGCAACCAATTTCTTTCTGTTGCTGCCCAGTCGGACGCATTACTACACGTAGTTGATGTTTCTGGTGGAATAGATTCATCTGGTAAAATTGCCGAGACGGGTGCGGGGGATCCGATATCTGATTTTGCAGATATTGAAGAAGAACTGATAATGTGGTACCTGAAAATATTGGAAGGAAACCGTGACAAGGTATCAAAAACCATTGCGTCAGGAACTGACAAGGTTGTCGCAATAGCAGACCTGTACAGAGGAATAGGTGTGAATAACTATCATGTAAAGGAGGCACTGCAGGCAGCTAATATTGAAGATAAAGACTTTGATGCTATTGACTTTAAGGAAAGCAAAAAATTTGCCTCAATACTACGCAAGATATCAAAACCCACACTCATTGTGGCAAACAAGATAGATGTGGAGGGTGCTGACAAGAACTTTGCGCGTCTGCGAGAACGCTTCATAGACATGATAGTTGTGCCCGCAAGCGCAGACAGCGAGCTATCATTAAGGCGGGCAGAGCAGAAAGGACTGATCAAGTACTCCCCAGGTTCTGAGCAGTTTGAGATAATAAAACCAGATGAGCTGAGCGGCAAGCAAAAAAATGCGCTTGATTTTATCACAAAAGAGATAATGGGTGAGTACATGAGAACAGGCGTCCAGTTTGCAATCAATGTGACAGTGTTTAAGCTCCTAAAGATGAACACAGTATACCCTGTGGCCGACGAGGAAAGACTCTCTGATAAGAAAGGCAACGTGCTGCCTGATCTTATGTTGCTCAAGGACGGTGCAACCGTTGCCGATCTTGCAAAGGAAGTTCACACGGATCTGATAAAGGGACTTCTCTATGCAAAGGACATTCGATACAACCTCAGGCTGCCGACTACATACCAGCTGAGGGACAGAGACGTCATATCTCTTGTAAGCGCATCAAAAAAGACGCACTAGGAGTCTGCTCTTATCTTTTCTTTTTTCATCCAGATTGTTTTGTTCTTATGATCAAGCAGGACTATGTTCATTTGTGAGATCTGCTCACGCATCTTGTCTGCTTCTTGGTATTGTTTTTGTGCCCGCAAAATATCGCGCTCTTTTATCATGTTAGTTATTTTCTGTTTTTCTTCCTCTGTTACTTTCTGGACTTGTAGGCCAAGGATTCCAAGCATTCTTTCAAATTCAGGAAGTATTACTAATGCTGTCTGTTTTGTCATTGTCTCTGCTGCGGCAATTCTGTTTATCCCTTTGACCATCTTGAAAAATGCGTTTATGGCAAGCGGTGTATTAAAGTCTGATTCTAGGGCATCGTCAAATTCTCTTCTGGATTCTGCTGCAAGCATCGATACTTCGTCCGCGGCAGGCAACGTATCATCTGCCATGATCATCTCATAGTAGGCGGTTTCGACTTGACGCCACTTTATTAGGTTCTCCCTGAGCAGCTCCTCAGAATAGTCTATTGCCTTGGAGTAGTGGCCGGAAAGACAGAACAGTCTGATCACATTGGGGCCCCAGCCATCAAGAACATGTCTGACTGACTTTATGTTGCCAAGCGACTTTGACATTTTCTCGCCATTTATTGTCACCATCCCTACATGCATCCACAACTTGGCAAGTGGTTTTTTTGTGAATGCCTCTGTCTGTGCAATTTCGTTTTCATGATGAGGAAAGATAAGATCACGTCCGCCTCCATGAATCTCGAATTCTTCACCCAGATATTTGAGGCTCATTGCAGAGCATTCAATATGCCAGCCGGGCCTGCCGCTTCCCCACGGACTTGGCCAGCTCGGCTCAGTGTCTGAAAACTTCCATAACGCAAAGTCTAGCGGATCATTTTTTGTTTCATCGATTTCTATTCTTGCTCCTGAAATGAGATCCTCTGTCTTCTTTTTTGACAGTTTGCCGTACTCTGGAAACTTTGCTACACTATAGTATACACCATTTCTTGATACATAGGCAAATCCTGCATTGATCAGATTTTTGATGAGCTCTATCATTTCAGGTATGTGTTCTGTTGCCTTTGGGTGAACCGTGGCGCGCTTTATGTTTAGCCTATCGAAATCCTCAAAATAATGGTCGATATAGCGCCTGCTTATCTCAAGTGGGTGAACGTTTTCTGCTGTTGCCCGCTTGATTATCTTATCATCAACATCGGTAAAGTTTTGAACAAAGTTCACCATCTTTCCTTTTGATTCGAGGTATCGGCGCAAAGTGTCAAATATGATGATGGTGCGTGCATGTCCGATGTGCGATTCATCGTAGACAGTGACACCGCAAAGATATATTCTGATGTTATCTCCATTTACCGGTTCCTCGCTTGCTCTTAGTGTATCAAAAATTCTCAATTCAATTACCTCAGAGCCTTGGTGGCATTATTCTCTTATGTTCGCTTTTTTTATACAATTGATAGATTTTTTCGATTTTGTCTTTGTCCATTACTGCAGCCTCTGCCGCTCTCTCAACTGTCATTGCTTTGTCTACGATACAGTAGAGTGCTATGTCTATTTCCTCATATGAGATGCCGATTTCTTCTTCGGCAAGGTGCCCGTGCCAGAGGTGAGGGCTACTTTTTTTGGAAATGATAGTGTCCTTGACTCCGAGGTAACGCGCAAGCTCACGTATCTGAGTCTTGTATAATGATGCAATAGGCAATATGTCTGCACTGCCGTCGCCGAATTTGGTAAAGTATCCTATCATCTGCTCTGATCTGTCGCTGGAGCCTATCACAAGATAGTTTCTCAAATTTGCATAATAGTATAGAATGCTTGCACGTATTCTTGCCCGGAGGTTGCCAAGGGCTTTTTCTTCCGGCTCTAAAATATTTGCAAACTGGGCATGAATTAGATTGATGTCGATGAGTTTGTATTCGAGTTTTAGCGAATCAACTATTTCCAGTGCGTCCTCGGTTTCTTCTTTTGGCGATATTTTGCTGTCCGGCATGATCAGAGCCAGAGTCTTGTCATGAAATGATTTTGCGCAAATGTGTGCAATCACAGCAGAATCTATTCCACCGCTCAAGCCAAAGACAAGACCTCGTGCATTTGACTTTTTAATGTGGTTGGCAAGGAATGCTGTTATTGAGTTCTGAATCGCTTCATAGTCTTGTTTTTTTATCTGGTTAAGGATCTCCTGGTTCACTGGTTTTGGTTTGACGTGTGAATTAAAAATTGTATTGACTAGATATCAACGTATATGCCGTCATTTCTTGCCTCGACTTTGTATGTCTGCAGTTTGACGCCTTTTAGATAGTCCAAAAGCTCGCCAGTCCTTATGTTGTAATGCCAAAAGTGTAGTGGACACTCTACTATGTCCCCATCAAGTTTGCCTGGGGCAATGGAGCCGTCCTGATGTACGCAGAGTGCATCAAGGCAGTGATAGCCATTCTGGTTGAATACTGCTATTTTCTTCCCATTGACGGCAAACTCTTTTGACTTGCCGGCTGGAATCTCGCCTTTTTCTGCTACTTTCTGCCATGTCATGCACTGCATTTTTTCCTGCCAGATATTTAGTTTGTTTTTTGCATATGAGAAGATTTTTTAGTGCATATTTTTTTGAACGAATGTTGAGCAAGGTAAAAGACGAGAGTCTGGCAGATCAGGGCAGAACGTCATACGAGTGGGCAAGAAGTCACATGCCTATTTTGGATAACACGATCAAACGACTGAAAAACTCTCAACCGTTCAAAGGAATAACTTTGGGATTTTGTCTGCATATAACAAAAGAGACATCAGTGCTTTTGATGGGCGCAAAAGAACTAGGCGCAAATGTTGCGGCCTGCGCTGGAAACCCTCTTACTACACAAGATGACATTGCTGCATTTCTTGCATCGGAGGGAATCCATACGTACGCATGGAATGATGAGACAAACGAGGAATACGACTGGTGCATAGAGCAGGTACTAAACCACCGGCCGTTAGTTGTCACTGACGATGGCGCTGACATGAACGTAAAGCTACACTTTGATAAAAAATACAAGAGTATGAAAATTCTCGGTTCAACTGAGGAGACAACAGCTGGAGTGAACCGAATTAAGGCAATCGAGAAGAAAGGAAAGTTGAGGTACCCGGTGATAGTTGTAAACGAAGCTTACACAAAACACATGTTTGATAATAGATATGGCACTGGCCAGAGCACAATAGATGGCCTGTTGCGCGCAATGAATCTACTGTTTGCATCAAAACGAGTGGTAGTCGCAGGATATGGATGGGTAGGCAAAGGAGTTGCAGCACGAAGTCACGGAATGGGCTCGAAGGTAATTGTCACGGAGACTGATCCAGTAAAGGCACTTGAAGCACACATGGATGGATTTGATGTGATGCCAATGTCTGAGGCTGCAAAAATAGGCGATATATTTATCACGTGCACTGGAATGCGCGATATAATAAGAAAGGAGCACATCCTAAAAATGAAAGATGGGGCAATAATGGGAAATGTGGGGCATTTCGATGTGGAAATTGACAGCGACTTTTTACTAAACAAATCAAAATCAGTTCGTGAGGTGAGGCCCAACCTTGATGAATGTGTGTTGCAGAATGGCAACAAAGTCTACCTTGTGGGAAAGGGCAGACTGGCCAACCTTGTTGCAGCTGAAGGACATCCGCCGGAAGTGATGGCGTTATCTTTTTCAAACCAGATTCTCTCCATATTGTACATACTGAAAAATCACAAAAAGATAGGCAAAAAAGTAATCAGGGTCCCAGAGGAAATAGACAAACAGGTTGCAGTAGATGCACTTGGTGCAATGGGCGTTAAAATTGATACGCTATCAAAAAAACAAGTTGCGTATCGTGAAAACTGGTAAACTAATTAAGATGCGCTCACAAGCTTTTACATATTGAGGAAAAAAGCAATCGTAACTAGCGCGTTACCGTATGCAAACGGCGAGATTCATCTTGGCCATGTTGCATCGACATATCTTCCTGCGGACGTTACTACAAGGTTTCTCAAGTCAACTGGAGTTGAGGCGTACTATATCTGCGCATCAGATGATTTTGGCACGCCTATTCTAATTCAGGCAGAAAAGGAAAAAAAGAGCACGCAGGAATATGTGGCATACTGGAATAAGCGAGATTACGAGGATTTTTCTACGTTTGACATTTGCTTTGATTTTTTTTACCGTACAAGCTCACCTGAGAACATTGAGTTTGTAAGATATGTTTTTGAAAAGCTTCGAAATAATGGTCACATTTACGAATCCGAGATAATTCAATTTTACTGCAAAAATGACAAAAAGTTCCTACCTGACAGATACGTGGTAGGTACCTGTCCATACTGCAAGGCACCTGACCAGTATTCTGATCTGTGTGAAAAGTGTGGCCGCGTTCCTGAGGAAATTGAGAATCCAAAATGTGCAATATGTGGGCAGTCCCCTGTAAAGGAAAAGACAACGCATTATTTTTTTAAGCTGAAAAACTTTGGGGACAAGCTCACAAAATGGCTTGATGAGAACGAAAACCTGCAAAAGGATGTAAAAAAATATGTTCAGAACTGGATATCATCGGGGCTTGTAGATTGGGATATCACAAGGGACATTCCGTGGGGCGTCCCGATTCCAGGAGATGAATCAAAGGTGTTCTACGGCTGGTTTGACAATCATCTTGCATACATATCAACTGCGGTCAAGTTCTTAAATGAGAGGGGAATTAACGGAAAAGAATTTTGGAACTCGGCTGACATTTACCATTTTATCGGTAAGGATATCGTATACCACCATTATCTATTCCTGCCTGCCATGAGGCTTGGAATAGACGAAGAGTACAAGCTTCCGGATTTTATCCCGACGCGAGGCCACCTGACCTTACAGTCAAAGAAAATATCCAAGAGCCGCAACTGGTACATCGGATTAAAGGACTTTCTTAGCTACTATCCTGCAGACTATTTGAGATACTATCTTGTCTCTATCAATCCATATTCTCAGGATGATCTGAATTTTGATTGGGATGATTTTGCGACCAGGATTAATTCTGAGCTTATTGCAAACCTTGGGAATTTGGTGAACCGCGCACTGGGATTCACACAAAAGACTTTCTCCGGCATGATTCCAGCACCTGACGTGTATGATGAAAAGGATAAGGAGGCTGAATCAAAAATCAAGGGTCTTGCCTCTGAGATAACCCCACTAATGGAGCAGAATCATCTTGACAGGGCGCTCAAGAAGATAATGGAGTTTTCAATTTATTTTAACCAGTATTTCCAGCACAAGGAACCTTGGAAGAAAGGACTTGGGACGAACACGTGTGTATTTCTGTCGGTAAACGCAGTACGTTCGATATCGGTTGCACTATATCCGTTTTTGCCCCAGTCGGCACAAAAGATCTGGACCCAACTTGGCATGCAGGGCAAAGTTTCGGATGTAAAATGGGAACAGATGTCAGAAATTTCAATACGACCGGATCACAAGCTGGGGCAGATAGCTCCGTTGTTTGCAAGAGTGGAAGATGAGGACATCAAAAAGCACAAAGAAAAGCTCGGCTCAAAGTAGGATACCTCGCATATCGACACGCGGGTACTATGATTTGAGGACAGGTGTGACGCTGAAAAAAGGCAATTATGTCCTATATCCTTCAAAGTTTTTTGAGAATTTGCGGCAAAAAGAATTCACAATAATGGTTCATGGTATGCGAAATGACACTTTTGGTGCGCTTGCAAAGTTCAAGATTGCAAAGACGCGCCTTGCTCATCTTGGGTATGGCTATCCTGTGGTGGGATTTAGCTATGACTCTAATGTGTATGGAGCGCATCTCAAGTCATATGAGATGAAAGCGGTGAAAACGGCTAAAATCATAGCGGAAAAAAACGGTAAGAATCTGGCAAAATTTATTCTTGATTTTAAAAGAAAATCGCCTCAGACTCGAATCCGTCTCATGGGGCACTCGCTTGGCTCTGATGTAATATTGCATGCATTACGACGTCTTGCAGGAAATCCAGGCATGGTGGAAAGTGTTTATTTTTTTGGCAGCTCAATACCGGCTGCTTATTTGAGTCAGAAAAAATATGGTAAAATCTTGCAAAAGGTGGTAAGAAAAAAAATTGTCAATTATTACAGCTTGCAAGACAACGTGCTGGAACACGCATACAAGATTGGTTCTATAGAGTCGCCGCTTGGATATTGCGGTTATTCTGGCAGGACAATTACAAAATACACTCAAAGAAAGGTTCAACCAAAAAGTCACAGGTTTGCAAGCTATGTCGAAGTTCTTGATGGATATCCATAAGTTATCTGAATAGTCTGACTATCGCAATTATCGCAACACTAATGGCTGCAGCAATAATTAAGATTATCGGGACTAACTGCTCCATGCAATAAGATTGTCTTTCTGATAGTAATTGTTTTCCAAACAGTATATTATTGACTAATTTTTTATCTGAATTCGTTGGTAAAATCGGTAAACTTTGTAGTCCTCGGGGATCAATCAATTGCAGCTCAGTTTGGAAAGAAGGGAACTGTCACGGACATGACAATGTATGACAAAAAAGAATCTGACGTGATAAGAACGTACACTATCCCAAACGGCTTTCCAGAAAAAATCCAGCCGCTTTTGCAAACAATAAACCTTGCCGAATATGTGATATTCCATATTACCAAGCTTGACAAGTTTGTAGGAGAACAGATTGTGGCCCTTGACAGCCTAAAAAAGAAAGAGGGGGTACTTTCCCATAGCTACGATGTGGACGAAAACCTGCTTGCCACAATGATAAAAAACACAGTTCTTGCAGATTATCTCAAAGTGGAGCCTGAGAAGATAAAGGAGACTACTGACAAACTGGAACAAATATCGCAGCAAGGTGGCAGCAGAGTCGTAATTGATCATTGTTTTGATGTAAAGGGAGTAGGCACTGTAATCCTAGGCAAAGTTGCAAGGGGCAAGATAAAACAATATGATAATCTAAAACTAATGCCAGCAGGAGTTGACGTTCTAATAAAGTCGATTCAAATGCACGATGATCCGGTTGAAGAGGCAGAATCACCTGCGCGCGTTGGCCTTGCAGTAAAGGGCGTAAATCCTGATCAGGTGGGACGTGGCGACATACTGTGTGCGCCATCAGATGAGCAGGTTAGCACCGAACTTGAAATCGACTTTGTAAAAAACCCCTTCTACAAAGGGGATATTACTCCAAATCAAATGTGCCTTGTGAATATAGGGCTGCAGATAAAACCTGCAAAGTTTTCCTCAATCTCACCGTTAAAACTAACTCTTGACAAGCCGGCCGTATTCAACAAAGGCGATATTTGTGTGGTGCTCAAGCCAGAATCACAAACCATAAGAATACTCGGTAGCGGCCAGATAAAATAACACAGCACTGTTAATTAGACACATCTTGTCTTCACAGTCATGAAAGGGCTAAGGGCCTGCCCAATTTGTCCTGATTGCGGCTCAAAAAAGTTCCAAAGGCTGGAAGGCAACACTGTGAGAGTTCGTTGCCTCTCATGTAACAAGATATTGCAAATCTGACTTATGGTTTTTATTCTCTCTTAATTTACAGCACTCATGGCAAAGACATGGAAGGACAACGAAATCAGCCTTGATCCTATTAAGAACCAGACCATATCTGTAATTGGATATGGAATTCAGGGTGATGCCCAAGCAAATAACCTCAAAGATTCCGGCCTGAAGGTAATAGTTGGCCTAAGGGAGGGCAGCCCGACGTGGGAGAAAGCCAAAAAAGATGGCCACACAGTCATGTCTGTTGCCGAGGCGACAAAACAAGGCGATATAATACACGTACTGATTCCAGACATGATTCAGGCCAAGGTGTACAGGGAGGAAATAGGACCAAACCTCTCAAAAGGAAAGGCATTGTCATTTTCACATGCGGCAGCGATTCACTGGGGCTGGATTCCAGCACCGCAGGACGTTGATATCATCATGGTGGCACCAAAAGGACCAGGCTCCAAAGTAAGAGAGACATACCTTGAAGGATTTGGCACGCCATCAATAGTTGCAGTATATCAAGACAAAACAGGAACTGCATGGGACAGAACGCTCGGTCTTGCAAAGGGAATAGGCTCTGCTAGGGCAGGACTGATACAGACCACGTTCAAAGAAGAGGTTGAAACTGACTGGTTTGGCGAGCAGGCAGACCTTTGCGGCGGATGTGCGTCTATGGTGGTAAACTCTTTTGAAACACTAGTTGAGGCAGGATATCAACCGGAGATTGCATATTTTGAAGTCCTTCATGAGCTGAAGCTGATTGTTGATATGATACAACGTTACGGCATAAATGGCATGTGGAGGCGCGTTTCAGAGACTGCAAGATATGGAGGACTTACACGAGGGCCTATGGTGATGGACAAAGATGTAAAGGCCAAAATGAAAAAAGTACTTCAAATGATTCAAGACGGAACGTTCAATGAAGAATGGATATCCGAATACCAAAAGAACGGCAAGAACGCCTTTGACAGATACATGAAGCAGCTCGAGCAGCACCAAATTGAACAAGTCGGCAAGAAGATGCGTCAGATGATGTGGCCGGACTCTAAGGAATAGCTAAATTTTTCTCAGCTTTGCAACGCCGGAATTGATGTGGTCTATAATTGCAGGAAGCGGCGATCCTGGCCCAAAAACCTTGGAGATTCCTGATTTCTCAAGACCTTTTTTGTCCTCTTCGGGTATGACGCCGCCGCCTACCACTAATACATCCCTGAGCCCTTTTTTCTGAAGTTCTTTTACGACCCTTGGAAATAGCGTGTTATGTGCGCCATTAAGAAGGCTCAGTGCTACAGCATCTACGTCTTCATCCTCGGCAATCTGAGCTACGCGCTCTGGCGTGGCAAAAAGCCCTGAATAAATTACTTCCATTCCTGCATCTCTAAAAGCTCGGCACAATACGAGTGCCCCCCTATCGTGGCCATCCAGCCCGAGTTTTGCAACTAGAATCTTAACGCGCCTTGATGCAAGCTTTTGTGCCATGATGTTGAGTTGATCGCATGGATTTTAAAACTTAATGATTTTGCAGTATTTTGCCGAGTTTGTCAAGCTCGTACAGTATCTGGTCACGCATGCGTTCAAGTTCCAAAATCCTCTCCTTGAGCGAATCAAGCGCTACACGTTCATGGGAAAATAGCGATTTTTCAAATCTGATCTTATCTTGCTTACCTGTCCATTCATCCAATGTCATGTTAGATTGTGGAGGGCAAATCGATAAAACCGATCTCCTGTGCTTGCAGCTGATCAAAAGCTAGCGCTTCATTGATCGATGGGATTTCTCAGGTAATATACATAAAGGCAACAAATTCTCCAAAACGCGTGCATCTAAAACCTGTAAATTATACTCTGAGATTTGAGCCAATTTTTAGCAACTTTACATTCCTTGCAAGTGAGGTACTTGATGCGTACGTCAAAAAGCCGACAAACACGATACGCCTTGATGCGGCAGAGCTTTTGATAAAAAAATGCAGCGTGATGTATGGGGAAAATACAATAAACGCCAAGACAAAACTCGATAAAAAAACCGAATCGCTGACAATACACCTTCCAAAGAAGATAAGCGGCAGGGTTAAGATACTAATCGAGTTTTCCGGAATTCTCAACGACCGGCTGGTCGGATTCTACCGCAGCAAGTACTTGGACAAATCAGGCAAGATAAAGTATCTTGCTACCACCCAGTTTGAGGCAGCCGATGCGCGCAGAGCATTTCCATGCGTAGATGAGCCTGAAGCCAAAGCCACATTTGATATCACAATAATTGCAGAAAAGCATCATACTGCAATATCGAATATGAATCTGGTCTCAAAAAGGCAGATGGGCTCCAAAATCGAATACAAGTTTGCTCGCACGCCTATCATGTCTACATATCTTCTATACCTTGGAGTAGGCGAGTTTGAATTTCTGACATCAAAACAAGGCAAAGTACAATATCGAATAGTCACTACCAAGGGAAACAGCAAGAAAGGCAGATTCGCACTAGATTTGTGTAAAAGGCTCGTGGCGTCCTACGAGAAATACTTTGGAATAAAGTATCCACTACCAAAGCTTGATCTTATTGCAGTGCCTGATTTCGCATCTGGGGCCATGGAAAACTGGGGCGCAATAACATTCCGTGAGACAATACTGCTGTATGATCCCAAGACATCGTCGACACAGACAAAACAGTTCATTGCAGAAGTAGTCTCACACGAGCTTGCTCATCAGTGGTTTGGCAATTTGGTCACAATGAAGTGGTGGAATGACCTGTGGCTCAATGAATCGTTTGCAACATTTATGGCAACAAAGTTCGTTGACAGGTTCTATCCTAAGTGGAAGTTGTGGGACCAATTCCTTGAAGATACGATGAACACAGCTATGGGACTTGATGCATTACATTCATCACATCCTATAGATGTCAAGGTCAAGCTTCCATCAGAAATCAGAGAGATTTTTGATGCTATATCATATGATAAAGGAGGATGTGTCCTGCGAATGCTTGAGCATTATGTGGGAGAGGATAAATTCCGTCAGGGTCTGCGGGCATATTTAAAAAAATACTCTTACCAAAACGCAAAGGGCGATGACCTCTGGAACGAAATAGGAAAGGCTGCAAGAATGCCTGTCAGGGCAATGGTAAATTCCTGGATTGGGCAGGTCGGTTTCCCACTAGTTGAGGTACAAACCAAAAATTCAACATTAATTCTGAGCCAGAAAAGATTCGTACTTGAGAAAAAAGGTAAGCAGAATGGATTGTGGTACATACCAGTCTCAATTAAAAGCGGCAAAAAAACAATAACCAAACTTGTAACAAAGCGGCAGGAGTATCTCAGATTCAATGCGAATGACATTGTGGTAAATTCGGGACGCCCTGGATTTTACCGCGTAAAATACTCACAGGATCTTTTGTATAATCTAAAATCAATGATCGTGGCAAAAGAAATCTCTCATGTGGACAGATGGGCTGCCCAGAACGACCTATTTGCCCTGTGCGTTTCTGGCGATGAGCAATCACAGACATACCTGGAATTTGCGGATGCATACGAAAACGAGGATGATTACATTGCAATCTCAAACGTTGCGAGCAACCTATTTTCATTATATCTGAGAACAATTGATGAGCCTTTCTCATACATGATAAAAAACATCGCACACGAGTTCTTCAAAAAAGTGTTCTATCGGCTTGGTTGGGATGCAAAAAAGAACGAACCGCATACTAACGCCCTACTCAGAGCGCAGGTAATTGGGGCTCTGGGCAGACTGGATGATGAAGAGATAATCGATGAGGCAAACAAAAGATTTGTCAAGTACATGAAAGATTCATCATCACTTAATCCTGACATACAGGGTACGGTATTTTCAATTGCTGCATGGAATGGAGATTCACGAACTTATGCAAAGCTACTTGCACTTTATAGGAAGGCAAAATCGCAGGAGGAAAAAATGAGGTTTCTTTCTGCAATGTGTAGTTTCAAGGATCCAAAACTCTTACTCAGGACGCTTAAATTCTCCCAGACAGATGAGGTACGCTCTCAGAACATGCACCTGCCTGTAGTTCAGACGGCGGCAAACTATTATGGCAAAAACATACTCTGGCCCTGGCTGAAGCAGAACTGGAAGCGTATACGGGTCAAAGTTGGGGCAGGCAGCCCATTACTTAACAGGATAATTGCTAGTATTTCCGCAGTTGCTACAGACAAGATGGAGCAAGAAATAAGGTCATTTTTCAGGTCAAACCCAACTCCGGGAACAGAAAGGACGCTGGAGCAGACACTTGAACGTATTAGAATAAACAACGCATTCCTTAACAGGATGAGACGCGAGTACGCTTGAACAAAAAACTAATCCTTGCCGCGGTGGCCACAATATTTGCGTTCGGTATTGGGTTATCAGTGGTTCAGAATGTTCACGTATCTGAAAAGTACTCTCAGATATTTCACGTCGATGCCTTGTTTGATCCTGAAAAAAAATCCGTGCAGATAACATTTGACGATACGACAAAAAAGACAAAACGTGTGACACTGGAAATTCTTGGAATGGAGTCAAGCTTCCAGAGAATATTTGAATCGTCAAGCTTTACTACCTATGTTCCATTTGGCTCGGCGCCGCAGTACGGGTGGCGTTCGATGCCAGTAACATTTGTGGCAGAGCATGAAGAGCTAGGAAAGATTGGAATTAAGATCGATATTCATAACGTGGGTGAGCCTCGCGGCAGTATAATATTCAGCCAGCTTGACTAGAGCACAACAAGAATTTATTTAAGCAAAATTGAGAATATGTGGTTGGATCTTTTATCCGAATTAAAAAAAGGAAAACGCGGTGCAATTGCCAAGGCAATATCGATCATAGAAAATGATGAAAAAAAAGCCAGACAGATTGTAAAAAAAATTTTCAAGAGCTCTGGCAAGTCCACGGTAATAGGAATTACAGGGCCTGCAGGAGCTGGCAAAAGCTCACTGATAAACAAGACCTCAATTGCGCTCAAAAAGCTCGGTTACAAGGCAGCGGTTCTTGCGGTGGACCCGACAAGCCATCTCACAGGAGGAGCAATTCTTGGCGACCGTGTACGCATGACAGAGTCGACTGATTCTGGACTGTATATTAGGAGCATAGCGTCGCGAGGAGCTACTGGCGCAATATCGCGCTCAATTAGGAACAGCATCAGGGTGCTAGAGTATGCAGGATTTGATCCAATAATAATTGAGAGCGTTGGTGCGGGGCAGACTGAAGTAGAAATATCCAACATTGCAGATATCACGGTGGTTGTGTTCAATCCACATACTGGAGATAATATTCAGACAATAAAGGCTGGCATCACTGAGATCGGAGACATCTATGTTGTAAACAAGGCAGACCTTGACGGTGCATCCCAGCTGTTCGAATCAGTAAAAGAATTCATTGGTATGACTGAGAGAAATCCTATAATTCTAAAGACCTCGACTATAAAGAATCAGGGAATTGTTGAGTTTGCAAAAAAGCTTAAAGATCTGATGGAAAAAACGAAAAAATCTCAAAAAGAAAGGGAACAAAAAAGACTGGAAACCGAGCTAAAAGATATTGTTATAAATAATGTAAAGACAAGAGTCGATCAGCTCTTGGAATCTGATAAAAACTATGCAAAATATCTTACAAGACTACAGGCAAAAGAACTGGACCCATTTGAAGCGGCAGATAAAATAACAGCATCGGTCATAAAGTGATATCATGGCACAAACAGAAAAACAGAAACCAAAAGAAATTCTCACAGATTCAAACTTTCCAGTAAATAGGGTATACCATCAATCTGCCAAAAAAAGACCAAAGGAGGAACCTGGCAAGTACCCGTTCACGCGGGGTATACATGCAGACATGTACCGGGAGAGATTCTGGACGATGCGACAGTATTCTGGATTTGGGGATGCAAAGCAGACAAACGAACGATTCAAGTTCATGCTGGAAAAGGGGCAGACAGGACTTTCAATGGCCTTTGATCTCCCAACCCAGATTGGTCATGACCCAGATGCACCTCAGGCAGAAGGCGAGGTTGGCAAAGTCGGCGTTTCAATAGCCTCACTTAAAGACATGCTTACTGCGTTTGACGGAATCCCGCTTGGTAAAGTGAGTACATCGATGACAATTAATTCTACAGCATCTACACTTTTGGCATACTATATCGCAGTTGGCGAATCACAGGGATTCAAAAGTGTGGATCTGAGGGGTACAACACAAAATGATATCCTCAAAGAATATATCGCAAGAAACACGTACATTTACCCACCGCAACCGTCAATGAGATTAATTGGCGATATGATTGCATACTGTGCAAAGCATGTCCCTCAATGGTATCCAATATCAATTTCAGGATATCATATGAGGGAGGCAGGCTCCACTGCAACACAAGAAGTAGCGTTTACCATAGCAAACGCAATCGCGTACATTGAGACCTGTCTTGAACGAGGACTGAAAATTGATGACTTTGCACCGCGACTCTCGTTTTTCTTTTGCTGCACGATCGAGTTTTTCGAGGAGATAGCCAAGTTTAGAGTTGCACGCAAAGTATACGCAAAAATTCTCAAGGAGAGATTCCATGCAAAAGACCCAAAATCAATGCAGCTAAAATTCCATACTCAGACCAGCGGCGAGTCGCTCACTGCCCAACAACCCGATAATAACATAGTACGAGTTGCAATCCAGACGATGGCAGCAGTGTTGGGCGGTACCCAATCACTTCACACCAACTCGAGAGACGAAGCACTTGCGTTGCCTACTGCCGAATCCGCAAAGATCGCGCTGAGAACACAGCAGATTGTGGCGCATGAGAGTGGAATCACAAAGACGGTGGATCCGATGGCAGGCTCTTACTACCTAGAGTATCTGTGTGATGAAATTGAGGATGGCGTATGGAAATATCTCAAGCAAATAGAAAGAATGGGAGGTGCGCTCAAGGCAATAGAGAAAGGGTTTTTCCAGTCTGAAATAAGACAGAATGCATATCGCCTCAAAAAAGAGGTTGATTCTGGCGAGCGTGTGCTAGTCGGCGTAAACAAATTCTCAGATGAGGCAGAATCAAAGCAGGAATTATTACGAATAGATGACTCTGTAGGGGAAAAGCAGCGAAAGGCAATAAAAAAGCTCAGGGCAGAGCGTGACGGAAAAAAGGTCGAGCACGCATTATCAAAATTAATGAGCGCAGCAGAAAAATCAGACAATTTGATGCCGTTTATCCTTGATTCGGTAAAACTGTATGCAACAACAGGTGAGATAAGCAATACGTTCCGTCAGGTATTCGGAGAGTACAGGCCAAAAGAGGTATTTTAGATGAAAATAGATCACATTGCAATAGCAGTAAACAATGTAGAGGAAGCAGCAAAAAAATACCAGCAGGCGCTCGGCATTGAGAAGGTGATATTTGAAACTGTGGAAACTGAAGGCGTCAGGCTGGCAATACTAAAGCTTGAAAACGGAAGAATTGAGCTTATGGAACCAACACGTGATGACAGTCCGATAAAAAAATTCCTTGAGAAAAAAGGAGAGGGATTACATCACATGGCGCTTGCCACAGAAGACATAGAAGGAGAATACAAAAGAATGGAAGGTAATGGAGTTCAATTTCTAGGAAAAATAAGAGATGGCTCTGAAGGAACAAAAATTACATTCATACATCCAAAATCTCTTAGTGGCGTACTTGCAGAGATATGCTCGCATCCAAAATAGCAAAGCTATTTTCTTTTGATGAAGGAAAACCATCTTCGCTTGGGTTTTGAATTATTTTCATCCCTGTCTTTACTCATATTCACTAATGGAATTGTTTTTTTATATTGTGTGTGGTTTATTTATCAAATGTACCATTCTGTTAATATCTAAAGTTGTGTATTCGTGGAGTGCGGGAGGAGCCCAGCACTCTCATTTCCTACTCCCGTGTTTTTTCCAATTAGGAAAAACAAACAATATTCAAAGAATGCAAGAAAGCAGTATGACAGCCGCACCATAGGCACTGCTTTCCCGCACGCTCTATATTGGTGTGTTTGCTAATAATCAATCTGGTTGATTAGCTAAATCTACTAGTGAATCTGTTACTAGTTTTAATCAATACTGCAAAGAGTGCTGATACTAATACTAGTATGGCAAGCGTGCCGAATTCAGGCACTACTTTGGATCCTACGATGGTCAACGTGCGTGTATTTTCAGGCAGATTCATTTTTAATGTGTAATAATCTGAAGTCGAACTTATGATGTCATAGTCTATCTGTTTCTGCGGCGAAGCAGATGCAAATACAACAAAGTTGTCATCAATTGCATCAATTAATGTACGGGGTATTCTTAGAGTTAACTCGCCTCCTGCCACATATTCTAGTAAGAGTGTGACTGACTTTGACTCTTCATTTACTTCCAAACCTATTATAGCGCCTGCCATTTCATATTTTATTGGAAAGTCCATATTGTTGTATGTGAGCACTTTGGTTCCGCCGTTAAATTTTATTTCAAATCCGGTATCTCGTATGGTGGAAGTATGAGCATCATGTACATCATGAATGTCGTGGTCAGCACCTTCGCTCAAATTTGCAAACCATGGGATGATTTTTCCTGTTAAACCCTTTATCATCACTGATTGGTTGAGATTGTAATCCTTGTCATCCACTGCAACTCTGAAGAATGTTTCCTTTGGATGTAATGGTACTTCGAAAACATACTTTTTCATATTTTGCTGGAAAAGTCCAGTCAGAAATGGCTGGTCCTTTGCAAGATTTGCTGATCTGATACCTCCCTCTCTTGAGTAAATTAACACCTGAAGGTCATCTGCCCTGCCAGTCGTTCCTACAATTATGCGTGCAATTGCTTTTGACAGATCATATTCGATTTCAAAAATGTTTAATTGTTGAGTTATGATGTGGTACCCACTGTGCCCATCATGCCCTTCTCCGTGAGCGTGACTTCCATGCCCACTATGACTAGAATGTTCAGAGTGGCTTTCTGAGTGGGAACTATGGGAGCTATGATCGGTATCTTGATGGGAGTGTCCGGCAGATCCGGTTCCGACCAAGTATGATGAAAAATGCTCTACTGTAGAGCTATATGCACAAGTATGTGATGTATCGCCACTTGGGTTTCGTACTGGGCTTGGGGTTACCTCGTGCCAGTGACCTGACTCTAAGAGATAAAGCACCACTCCTGTAGGACACGACGTTCCGTCCTTTTCCACATTAAAGTGAATTGTGGGGTTGTTAGAAAATACATCGGGATCGCCAAAATCCACATCTCCGGTCTCTTGAAATTCTAAAAATAATGCGACATTTCCTGACGGTATTGGAACACCTGTTGGATTTGCGGTATCGACTTTGGCTACAATGCCAACGTTGGTACCTTGAGTGTTCATTGGAAGATCGATTGCCTTGATGAAGTGATGTGCTGTACCTTGGTCTACATTGTCCATTCTAAGCACTATGTTCAAGCCAGGCGAAACTTCATCTATTATTGGAGAAATTATGAATTTGCCTCCTCCAGCAACTGGCGCAACGAATACTGGGGGTATAAATCCGGTGTTGTCTGATAACCCAATCCCAGTTGGAGCCGAGTACGTAGGTATCCCAAGTGTGCCAATTAGCGTACTTGGACTGGCGTTTCCGGACATACTGGATGTGAATATGACTGGAATGGGAGGGGTGGTCGTGATTTTTTGACTTGTGGTGATTTGCATTGCGGGGGGTAAATCGTTTGCAGATGAGATTGGAACGCCGTTTATCTTTGCGCCACCGGTACTGAACTTGCCCAATATAGTGCTGTTAACGGGTGGAGGTGCTATTGTCGTCGTACTTGTAGTAAAATTAACATATGTTTGTGTAATGTATGAAAAACCAGTCGTCCCAAGTATGTCATCTGATGCCTCTGGATATGGTGCCATACCAAATCCGGGACTTCCCTTTATCTGCCATATACTATAGGTTCCATTATTGACTCCTTTAAGCTCGATTATTCCAAACGTTGGATCGCTATCAAATTGGTCGTTATCTGACACGACAAAGTTGAACCATGTGTTAAGATCTAGATAGTCTGTAGAGTTTGTTGTATGGGAGTATGGGTTTGGCATTATAAGAAATGCGGCATTGCCCGCAAGAAATGGATTGGCTTCTGTCTGAAAATTAAAAATCGTGAGTATTTGCGTATTTGTATTGTTAAGACACCCCTCGCAATTTTTTATTATTGTTTCAGCATCTGCAAATAGCATACCTGACGATGTTAATATTATCGTAAATCCAACTAGAACAATGGCACTAATCATAATAGGTGTGTACTCTGCCTTTTCCTTCAATACAAAAAAAAAATTCTGCTAAACTGATAAAGTTTCTAGTAGAACTCTAAAACATATTTTTCCAAATTATTTTTCAAATTCTTATACTAGCATCGTAATCTAATCAAAAATAAAAAGAAAATTTGCTTGATTAACCGTGATTGTGAGGTTGATCAAAGCTTGGATTTGGATTGTCTTGATTCGTTGGCGGGAATGTTGGTGTGTTAAGGTATATTGAACCCGGAATGTCCTTTGCAAATCCTCCAGGACCGTAGTGATTTGGTGGATTTATGTCGCCTAAAACATTGAGCAATGTAAATGACATTGCATTTGCGGTTCTAAATACCACGTTCTTTTTTCCCTGATTTAATAGCCCTATGTCAGTTATTCTTGGAGCTCCGGGATTGCCTACCTCTGTCAAATCTATTGCAGGAATATGGGAATGATATACACATGTGTCTCCTGGTTTGGAAGCATGAGGTATGTAGTTTAGCTGTGCAGGAGCAACCCATGTCCTTTCTGGAAGCTCATCTACGTGACCTGCCACTGGAGTTACAAGTGGAACTGCATTGTTATCACATGGTATTCTCACTAAGAGGTGCCCTGCAACATAGTTTGGACTATAGTCTGCAAGAGGAAAATAATCCCCAGGTCTCATAACCTGCCCTGCAAGAGAAACCGTAACTGCAGTTGGAAGTGAAGAGCCAGATACGCCTGATTCAAAACCGTGACTGGCAGTAGCATAGTGATAGGTAAAACTTCCTAACGCCCCTGCCGTTGCAACAATAGCGATTAACAGACGTGTGTCTATAGTTTTCATTGGAAATATTGAAAAATTTGTGAATATATCATTTCTAGTAGAATTCTAAAACTTCTTTTAAAATTCTACCAATTTTGTTTAATAGATGACAAATTGACTAATTACAAAATGAATGCAACCAATACTAAAAACTTCAAAATAATACTGGCGATGCTGACATTAGTTACAATTGTAACACTTTCGACATCCACTGATGCATTCGGTCATGCAAGCTTTACGTTTGTACCGGGTGCAGGCACTCCAACAGTTTCAGCAAATCACACTGTGAGTTTTGTTATAGGAGAAACGTTTGAACCTGCATTTGTTGATGGGTACCATGATCTGGAAGTCACTATGACTCATATCATATCCAACATCCGACTTAGTAATGCACACAAAGATCAAACATCTGCGGCATATGCAGCTAGTGATTTCAGTCCTGTTGGTAAAGTACTAAGAGTTGATACATATTTTTATCCTACATCAACACTAGTAGCTGCTACAACAAA
The DNA here is from genome assembly GCF_000723185.1 of Candidatus Nitrosotenuis uzonensis. Taxonomy (NCBI): domain Archaea; kingdom Thermoproteati; phylum Nitrososphaerota; genus Candidatus Nitrosotenuis; species Candidatus Nitrosotenuis uzonensis. Next base: position 362,082 of record NZ_CBTY010000008.1, on the reverse strand, counting down.
TGCATCCTCCACCACAGGTGGAATTAAACATGCGTTTGGAGGAACAAATCCTGGCTCAAGCACTGCAGGTTTTTGGTGCCCAGTTGGGACAAAATCCAGTGGCATATTAACTGGAAATGCCTTTAACTGCATTCCTAATGCAGGTGGTGCATTTGGATATGTTGATTCTAGGACTGGTATGTTCTTAAGACCTCTAGGTGCATCAGAGCAATCTGGTTCTGGATTGCAATATAGGCAAAATACTAGGCAGTATTACACTGAGTCTGGATTGACTTTATACCACATATATGGTCAGATCAACTACTTTAATGACACTGGCATAGGAAAGACAAACATCAACATGTGGATTGATGGCAAAAACATCAAGACACTATCTTTGTCTGGAGGTAACAATGCGGGAGGTGCGGCTGGAACCAACAATAGGACACACACAGTAAACAGCGGATTTGGTCTTTCTCCGACTATGGATGGTGTCTATTGGCCCGACTCTACTGCAGGTGTTACAGACACGACACATCCGTCCAATGTCAGAAAGGCAATCGGAACTATAAGACAGGATAACTGGGACATCTTTAACTTCCTAAGAGACATCGCTACGGCAATCAACTCAATTACTGGAGGGGCGACTGGTACACCAGTAAATCCAATCCCGGCTGCAAAGCCATAATTCTTTATTTTTTGATGATTCTACCAGTTTCTTTAAATTTTTACAGTCTATGGTATGGTGTTTGTCAACTTTTGAGAATCTGGTGGAGCGTAAGGGAAACCTATTCATACTTAGTATATTTGCCGCCATAGGAATAATGCTGCTGCCAGTAATACTGCCGAATTTATTCCACGGATTTCATATAGCCCACATTAGCCTTCATATTGCTGGTCTTGCATTGGCAATCTTTCTGACCGTCTCAACATTATACGCATATGTGAAAATCAGAACAAAGCGTCTTGCGACCGCAGCCTTGGCATTCTCTATGTTCATCTGTGCCGAAGTCGTTTCTATAATTGATGTAACTTGGCCATTCACATTTTATTTGGATGCGCTTTCATTGCGTGAGATTAATCATTTACTTCTTATAGGGATGCTTGGAATATTCTCACTAGGTGTATTTAGGAGGGACTAAGATGGACCGAGCAGAGCAAATAATTGATCTGGTTAACAACAATCCTGGAATTCGTTATTCTGAGATAATGAGATTAACGGGATTAAAAAACGGCGTTCTAAGCCACCATCTCTCAAAAATAGAACAGTCTGGCAAGATTCTCATAGAGCGTACACCACGCGTTGCAAGAATCTATCCTTGCGGAATGCAAAAAGAACAGACAATGATAATAAAGAATCTACGAAATCAGACCGCCGCTGCGATACTATTGAAGTTGCTTTGTGGTGATGCATCTTTCAAAGATCTTGTGACAGAAACAAAAAAATCACAAGGAACAGTTTCGCTTTGCCTCAAATCATTATGTGATGACGGACTAGTTGAGCGAATTTTTAACAATGGCAACATGATGTTTCATCTAATTGACAGCACACTTGTAGGCTCGCTGGTAGAAATACAAAGACCGTCATTTATCGAAAACACTGCAAACAACATATCTGATATTTTTAGCTCCATCTGATTTTTTGACATTTCTACCACAATCATTAATTAAGAAAATTATCTACTGTTACTGTTGAGCAAATTATTGTTACTGTTCTCAGTTGCACTAATTTCCATTGGACTATTATATGGTGCGTATGCACACAAATCTGAAGTAGTAGATGATTATAAAATCCAGGTTGGTTGGGTAAAGGAGCCGCCGATAGCTGGAATGAAAAATGCAATAGAGATAACGGTGACAAAAGCTACTGCATCAGATAAGGAGATGGCCAATTCACACGATCATGTATCACACGATAAATCTCAATCACATGAAGATCATTCTGCGCATACAAATCATGTGGTGGCAAAGAACATTGACGGAGTCTCAGGCTTGAATAAATCACTCGAAGTCGACGTTGTACTCAACGACAAAAAAACATTCCTAAGGCTAGTTGAGAGTAAGACAAACAAGGGAACATATTATGGCGTATATGTGCCTGATAGCTCAGGTTATCCTTTAGTACACGTAGTAGGAAAAATCAAAAATACGCCTATGGAGATAACGTTCCATCCAGAAAAAGTTGAGGTAAACTAGATTCTGACCTTGATACCTGCAATCTTGTAGGTGGCCAGCATGAATATGGTGGCTAAAAATAGAATCAAGAACACAACTGGTCCGAATTCTGGTACTATTACTATCTCGATCATCTCACCCTTGGGGCCGGAATATGGGGCCTGGCTTCCTATCCCCTGTAGTACTATCATCACTTCTACATGGTTGTCTGTGTTAAGGGATGCTGTAACATGCTGCGCCATTCCGTCTTCAGCATACATGCCCATCTGAGATAGCACAAGCTCACCATTTTGCATCACAACAATATCGTAGTTAACATCATGTAACGTGGCACCTGTAGCAATGTTGGAAAACTTGATGGTTATGATAAGCGGAGTATTTTCTTTTGGTAGGTTGCTCTCAAGTTGTATTCTTACCGTTCCATCAGATGATACCATCTCAGAACGTACTGTCTGCACTATCTCCTCTGACTGAGCAAACGCAGCATGTGTGCACAAGGTAATAATTACAATTAATACAAAACTGATCTTCAATTTAATGGAAATACTATTCTGTCCAACTTAACTGTTGGCATAAAATAGAAAAAATGGTGAGAAATACAAAGTGAAGGGATAACCATTAATTCTCACCAATGGTCTGTATGTAGAATTTACAATTATCGGTAATAACAGATCCGGTAGATTTGACAAATCTACCACTATTCTAACATCTTTAGCGTATCTGATGCAGTTATGATCCCAATTATTTTACGCGATTTTACTACGAGGATGCATTTTGAATACCGAACAAGTGGCACCAATGCTCGAGCAGGTGTTTGATAGTCAACTATGGGTGGTGTTGCCTCCATCACATCAGCAAGCTGAATACTTTTCCATGATGACTCGTCACTGTCTGCAAGGTGTTTTACGACACCATCCTCGGTAATTATGCCAACTGGTTCTGAACCGCTAAAAATCGGGATCTGACTAATTGACATCTTTCGCATTTTGTGAATTGCATCGTGAAGAGAATCTGTTGGTCTCATCTTTACTATCTCCTTACTGCAGATATCGCCTGCTTTGTTAGGGTCAGCCCTTCCTTCGAGTGTTGCCAAGCTATCAAAGATTCTTTTTGCAGTCTCATAGCTTGGCTGACTTCGCCCTGATTCTATCTGGTTTATCATTGATGTACTCACGCCTGTCATCTTTGCTAACTGTTTTTGCGTAACGCCAATCTTGGTTCGTGCCTGCTTTATACTATCAAGACGCGGAAGCATGGTGATTTTTGTGAATCTATGGCTATGAATTTTGCTACGTATTGCGCATGAGGCAGAAAAACACAATTAGATGTCCGCATACATTGACACTTCCCAGGCTGTAGGAGTCTGGGAGAATATTCGATGTTCTTTGTATTTTGATTCGCAATATGCATCAAGCAGATCTGTTGAGAATGCAGAGGCTAGAAACTTGTTGTCAGAGCCAAGTGAGTCAAGTGCTTCTTTTAATGATTGTGGCAATGATCTGATTCCATAATTTCGTTTCTGCTCTGGAGTTAGCTTGTAGATATTGTGCTCTACTGGATCGCCTGGGTCGATCTTTCTTCTAATACCATCAAGACCTGCAAGAAGCAATGCCGCTTCGAGCAGATATATGTTCGATGTTGGGTCTGGTACTCTATACTCAATTCTCTTGCTTTTGCCATGACTGTTCATGTACATCGGTATTCTTATTGCAGCTGATCTATTGCCGATTCCCCAGCACACATTTACAGGCGCCTCAAAATCTGGAACGAGTCTTTTGTAGGAATTAGTGGTTGGATTGGAAATTGCGCAAATCGATGATGCGTGATCAAGCAGTCCACCTATGTAGTACCTGCCCATCTGCGATAGGTTTGCCTGACTATCGTTTGGTTCGTATACAAGATTCGTATCTTCATTCCATAGGCTCTGGTGCATGTGCATGGCAGATGCGTTGTCACCATAAATGGGCTTTGACATGAAAGTAGCTACTTTGTTTTGTCTTTTTGACTTCACTTTGACTATATTTTTTGTGGTGGTTACTGCATCTGCAGTAGGCAGCATCCTATCGTAATGCAAATTTATCTCACTCTGACCGGAGGTTGCTACCTCGTGATGCTCCGCCTCTACTTTGATCCCAAAATAATCGTACAGATCATCGCAGATATCCTTTCTGAGGCTGCTCATGGTATCCTTTGGTTGCGATGGGTAGTATCCCTCCTTTATGTCGATAGCAGTGCTAATGTTTTTTGTCCATGGAGATTCGGCCGATTCAATGGAGTACCCAGAGCCGCCGTAAGAGTGAGTTGCCCCGTATTGGGACGGATAGACACTTATTGAATCAAATACAAAAAACTCTACTTCTGGACCCCAAAATGTATGCGTTATGCCGAATTCTCGGGTCTGTTTTTCCGCCATTTCTACGACAGCTCTAGAATCTCTGCTGAATCTTGATGATTCGTTTGTGTTTTCCTGATAAATATTGCAGAACATCCTTGCATTTTTGCGCCTCTGATCATAGTCTGGAGGAAGAATCCGGAATGTCTCAGGATCCGGCTTTAATATCATATCGGATTTGTTTACTGAACTAAATCCGCGGATGGAGCTGGCATCAAGTTTTTCAAATCCATCCGAAAATGCATTTTTGTCTATTGCGTATGATGGCATACTCATGCTATGCAATTCCCCGAAGATGTCTGTAAACCAGAAGCTTAAATAAGATATTTTTTGTTCAGCGATTTTTTCAAGTACATCATTGTGAATCAAAACTTGCACTGTCACCTAATTTTGCAAAATTTTCAACACGTCGTCTTAAAAATCTGCCCCTCTTACATGTTATAATTTCACAAATATCAAAAACTGTCATTGTTTGTAATCAATTGTAATTATTTGAGATGGATACTGTTTTTATGCCAGCGATTCCAAGCTTTATCTGTATGGTCAAATTTGTAATCGACCAACAGGTCGAAGATATCGAAATGCCTGAAAACCTAAAGCTAAACACGTTTTTAAAAGAATTCCATTCGGACTGTTCGCATAAAGAATGCGATTTTGGTTACTATGGATTTGCATTTGGTCAGTCTCCGTTCCCGGTGCCGAAAATAATGCAGGATGCGCTTGCAAAAAACGCCGACAAGGGCCAGTATGCTGAGTCTTCTGGCATACCGGAGCTAAAAAAAGCAATTTCAGATTACAACAAAAGATATTTCAGGCTTGATGTGGAACCAAAGGACATCTGTGTTGGACCCGGCACAAAAGAGCTAATCTACAATTTGCTCGAATTGTTCCATGGCACAGTAATACTGCCGACGCCTGCATGGCTTGGATACTTGCCACAAATTCGATTTCTGAGAAAAAACTTTCACATGTTACCATCTGCCAGAAAGATAAATCCAAAGGATCTTGAACACCTTATACTGCGTTTACACGACAGGCAAAAGATACTGATTTTGAACAATCCCAATAATCCTACAGGATTGTTGTATTCGCGACTTGAGCTTGAAGAAATTGCCGATGTCTGCAGAACGTATGATGTCTTGGTAATATCAGATGAGATCTATGCTATGACGACCTATAACATATCTGAATTTGTCAGCATGGCCGAGATCTATCCGGAAGGAACGTTTGTTACAAACGGAATATCAAAATCGCATTCTGCTGGAGGATATCGTCTTGGCTACGTTATTTTTCCAAAAAATACCTCTGAAATACTCCAAAACTTCAAAAAAATACTTGCAACAGAGTATACTGCCACATCCACTCCAATACAGCATGCTGCCATAGCCGCCTTTGAAGAAAGCAGTGAGATCGACGAATATCTGAGTGTTACAAGGGCAATTCACCAAATCATGGGCGAGTATACATACAACACGTTACTTGAAGTTGATGGCATAAAGGCAACAAAGCCGGAGGCTACATTTTACCTTCTTGCAAACTTTAACCATTTTGTACCTGACTTTAACACAAAAAAGATCTACAATTCGCAACAGTTTTCAGAATCGCTGATAGTACATCCGTATCATACTGCCATTGTTGCAGGAGATAGCATGGTGCTGGAAAGAACTGACTTTAGCGCCAGACTTGCATTTGTTGATTATAACGGGGCACAAGCAATGCAAAACTACATTGCAAGCAAACCTAGCACGACATCTGAAAAATTAGAGTTTGTCAGACAGAATGCACCAAGGCTAGTGGCTGGCCTAAACATGCTTCAGCGGTATATTCTTGACCTGAAAAAAGACGCAGCATCAATAATAGCACAGAAACAAAGCTCACACGCTCAATAAATAAAGTGAGGATATCAAGAGAACATGGCCGACTTGGGATATCCTCACTTGATTTAGTTGGTTTGGCCGGTCCTATCTCGGTGTGATTGGTCGCCGAATGAACCTAGTGCATATATGCATTCTAATAAAAAAAGGCTTGCGCATGAATCATACTTGAACAATTTTGAAATGTTGTTCGAATAGAACACACTAGCTCTCAAAATCCTGTTTGAACAATCCAAGTCAAATTGAGGATTTTGATTGCCGAAGACAACAAGTTCGCCGCACGACAGTATAGGCTGCTTTTGGAGAAGAATGGTCACAAAGTGGTAACTGTAGAGAATGGAGCAGAGTGCGTGAAAAAATACAAGGAACAGCTCAAAAAAACAGAGTTTGACTCACTTGACGAGTCGCCATTTGACATAGTTTTGCTTGATCATAACATGCCAAAGAAGACTGGTGCCAGAGCGGCAAAAGAGATCTTGGAGAAAAATCCACGACAAAAGATACTTTTCGTAACCGGCTACCAAAGGTGGGCACTAGAAGATGAAACAGATGATCTGGTGGACAAGATAGCTGTCTTGGAAAAACCATTCACTTTATCGCAACTGGAACGAAAGATACGCTCACTTGTGTGATTTTTTTGCTTTGATCTTTGGCTTTGATTTGTTCAGAATAGCTGCCTGAGCTGCTGCCACTATTGCGATCGGGATTCTGTGGGGGGATGCGCTTACATACGAAACGCCTGCACCATGGAAGAACTTTATTGAATTGGGATCTCCGCCATGCTCTCCGCAAACGCCGATCTCAAGGCCTGGTTTTAACGCTCTGCCGTTGGAAATTGCTATTTTCACAAGACTTCCTACACCATTTACGTCTACAGTCTGGAATGGATTTCTCTCAAGAATCTCTTTTTCCATGTATTCTGGGAGGAATTTGCCTTCTACATCTTCTCTGCTGTAGCTAAACACTGCCTGTGTAAGATCATTTGTACCAAAACTGAAAAACTCGGCAGTGCTTGCAAGCTCGCCTGATGTCAGGCAGGCACGTACTACTTCCAGCATGGTTCCAAAATTTATCTTCAATTTCAGGCCGTATTTTGATTCTACTTCTGCCTTGACCTTCTCATAGATTTGCCTTATGTGGTTTAGTTCTGTAATACTTCCTACTTGCGGTATCATTATCTGTGGATATGCATTTATTTTTTGTTTTGCAAGCTCAGCTCCTGCCTCAAAGACTGCTCTTATCTGCATTTCATAGATTTCAGGATATGTGATGCCGACCCTGACTCCACGATGTCCCATCATGGGATTGATTTCTGCAAGCTCCTTTGCTCTTGCGAGAATTACTTTGAGTTCTTCTATTTCTTGAGCATTTCCTTGTTTTTCGAGCTTGTGTATTTTATTGATTAGCTCCTCTGGGTTTGGCAGGAATTCGTGCAGTGGCGGATCTAGCAATCGTATTGTGACCTTGTATCCTTCCATTGCCTTCAATATCTGAATAAAGTCGCTTTTTTGCAATTCTTGAAGCTTTTCAAGGTGTTGTTTTCTTTCATCGACTGATTTTGCCATGATTAGTTTGACAAACAAACCAAGCCTGTCTGATGCATTGAACATTCTCTCGGTTCTGCACAGGCCTATGCCTTCTGCACCATATCTTCTTGCAAGCTGAGCTGCATCAGGTGTGTCAGCGTTTGCCCTAATTCCAATCTTTTTTGCTTTTTTGGCCCATTCTAGTATAGTCTTAAAGTTATCAGTAATTTGCGGCTCAATTGTGGGAATATCACCCAGATACACGTCGCCCTGACTTCCGTCGATGGTGATTTGATCCCCCTGTCTTATTGTTATATCGCCTACTGTTGCCATCTTTGCGTCCTGATTGATTTTTAGCTCGGAACATCCAACTATGCATGGCTTGCCCATTCCTCTTGCAACTACGGCAGCATGTGATGTTTTGCCCCCTCTGCTTGTCAGAATCCCAACTGATGCAAAGAATGCAGGCACATCTTCAGGTTTTGTCTCCTCTCTCACCAGTATGACCTTGGCGCCGTTCTCTCCCATGGCTACTGCTTGTTTTACGTCAAATACTGCAACTCCACTTGCAGCTCCTGGCGAGGCAGCGATTCCTTTTGCCGCTTTTTTACTATCTTTGGCTTTTTCATAGTCTATCGTCTTGTGTAGTAACTGTTCCAGCTGGTCTGCCTGTAGTCTGAGAAGCGCCCTATCCTTTGTGATTAATTTTTCCTTTACCATATCAACTGACGTCTTTATCATTCCGGCTGCATTCATTTTTGCCGACCTTGTCTGCAGAAGGTAGAACTTTCCTCTCTCTACGGTGAACTCGATGTCTTGCGGTTCTTTGTAGTGTCTTTCAAGGTTTCTGCAAGTTTTCAGTAGCAATTCATAGCTTTTTGGCATCTCATTTTTCATCTCATCTACCGGTTTGGGTGTTCTTACGCCTGCAACAACATCTTCACCTTGGGCGTTTACAAGATACTCTCCAAAGATCTTATTGGTACCATCTCCGGGATTTCGCGTAAACACCACACCTGTGGCACTATCATTGCCCATGTTGCCAAACACCATTGTTACCACATTCACAGCCGTGCCATCTGCAATGTCTTTTGTGACATGGTTTTTCTCTCTATACACTACTGCGCGCTCGCCCATCCAGCTGTTAAACACTGCCTTTATTGCAAGCAAAAGCTGGTCGTCTGGATTTGATGGGAACGGCTGGCCCATATGTTTCTGACAAATATCTTTGTACTGTGATACTACTTCTCTTAAGGATTGTTCATTCAAATCGCTGTCAAGGTGAACTCCTTGCTTGTTTTTTGCATTTTCCAAAATCACGTCAAATTTTTTATCGTTGACACCAAAGACCACTTTTCCAAATAACTGAACAAATCTGCGATAAGAATCCCATGCAAATCTTGGATTGCTAGTTTTTTTTGCCAGCGCTTCCACTGTAGTATCGTTGAGTCCCAGATTAAGTATGGTGTCCATCATACCTGGCATTGAGATTGCTGCGCCAGAACGCACCGACACAAGCAGCGGGTTTTCCTTCGAGTTCCATTTCTTTCCAGTCTTTCTTTCAAGCTTTGCTATGTTTTTTTTGACTTCTGGCCATAGTGTCTTTGGAAGGTTTTTGTTATTCTGATAATATGCTTTACAAACTTCAGTCGTAATAGTGAATCCTGGTGGTACTGGCAGCTTTAACTGTGTCATTTCGCACAAACCAGCACCCTTTCCGCCTAGCAGTTTTCTATTTTTACCGTCTCCTTCGTCAAAAGAGTATACCATTTTCATTGTTCTATCAGGATTTTTCTATCTATTGGAAGGTGTTTTAAGCTTATCCCCCTTAGATGGGAATTCAGAGATCGACGATGCTAAATGGCAGTTGAAAAAGTTATCTATTTGCATAACAATGAAAGTCATTGGTGCGAATTAGCGACGAAATTGAACGTGACGTCATACACCTTATAGTCGAAAAGAGACTCTTTAGTATAAGCAAGCAGACATGCGATCTTGTGGGTAATAGATTACAAGAAAAATACGGCTGCTATTTTGATAAATGTCTGGAGCATCCAGAATACCTCTTGGACATACTAAGTGAGGCATATGGCGCATCTGCCAAAAACATTGTCAATCAAATACTTGATGATCTGGAACAGCTAAGCATAACTCCAAAGATTGAATCATTTCAAACAAGGTTGACAAAATTTGTCAGCTGAGCAAGACACACTGCGAAGAAAAATCCCGATGTCGCTGTTTTCCGTGGCGGCAGTTGTTATGATAGTCAACTTGATTGGCCCGTCAACTGCAAAGATTGTTGATTGCATTCTGTATGTTATCATTCCCGGCATACCTATGGTACTGTCCGTATTGTATGTGAAGAGAATTGGCTTTGCTGGAATGCATGGCAAGGCATGGCTGGCGTTCTCGATTGCAGTCGCATCAAGCTTTATTGCAGAACAGATGTGGATGATATATGATAAAATTCTGCATGTGGACCCGTGGCCGTCTGAGGCTGACTTTTTTTATTTTTCGTTCTACGTATTTTTTACTATTTTCTCAGTTTTTTATATCAAACCATTTGCAAAATCGGTGAATGCCAAAAAAATAACAATGTCTGCTCTTGTATCGCTTGCAATTTTTATGCCTACGGCTATCAGCCTTGCATCGTTTGAAAAGTCTCAATGGGACGCAAGAGGTTTCGATATAATCATGGGGGTATCTTACCCCATCGTAGATTCAATAATAATGGTTCCCACAATGATTGCCATTATGTTGTTTTTTGAAGGTAAAGTTGGTTTTTTGTGGACTGCGATATTTGTTGGAATTTTGTGTTTTGTAGTTGCAGACATGTTGTTCATGATGGAAGAGATTGATTCTGCATACGATATAGGGCACCCGATTGATATTGGCTATTTTTGGGCATACGTGTTGTTTGCCTTTGGCGTATATCATAACATGAAATACTTTGAAAAGCCAAAAACCATATTCTCAAATCCAAATGATCTCAGATAGGCCTCATCGCACTTGCAAACTCGTTGATTATCTTATTCCAGCTCTTTGCCTTTATTATTCCAGATGCTACAAGTATTCCATCTGAGCCAAGCTCCATTGCTTTTCTTACGTCTTGGCCACTTACTATACCTGCTCCGCACAGCAATTTTGTCTTGTTTCTTGCAGCTCTGACGGCATTTACGGCCTTTGTTATTAGCTCTGGCCTTTCAGTTGAAACTGCTTTGCCGGAGCCTATTAGCTCTGGTGGCTCTATTGCAATGTATGTAGGGCCTAGCTTTGAGTATTTTGCAGCCTCAGCGACATTTTTGACGCATACAATAGATATCATTCCAAGATCGTTCAGCTTTGACACCAGTCCTGCGATGTCTTTTGGTGCGATTCTATGCTCACTGTGATTTATCAGCGAGCCGCTGATTTTTGATTTTTTTAAAAGCTCTGGTACTACAAACCCTGTAGTGCTGCCTGTCTTTGCATTGTCTACATGCTGGGCAAGAATTGGGCCTGAATATCTGCAAATCGTGCCCAAAAGATGGTGAGGTGGTGCTACTGCTATTTTGAGACGGTGTTTTTTTGCAATCTTGTCTGCTATCTGGGCGAGCTTGGCTGCCTTTGAGCCTGATATCTCTTCATAGTTTTTGTAATTTATTACAAACAAGACTTTGCTCAAATGGAATTACTGGAGTATTTATTGTTTTTAGACTCAGATATTTACTGGTGTAGCACCCTTCCAGATAAAAGTGCATAGCGTAAAAATGTTATTTGTCATTTCTTCAGAGTTTGTAAACAGTGCGCATTCGGCATCAACATTCTCATGAAGTGTTCCCTTTACTGCAGAATCTGACATGAGCAGCTTTCCTGTTATTGGACAGCTTCTTGATACCACTATTCTTCCCTTTGAAGGAAGCTTTCCTATTCTTACCTCGCTTGCAGAGAATCTTTTAACAAATGGTAGCATCTTCGGAGATGCCTCATCTATTATGAGGCGAACCCTACCTCCTGCTTTTTCCACCATTCGTATTTTCTCTGGAATCTCAGAATGATACAACTTTGATACGTCATCAAGTGATGTGACAAAGTAAACAATATCAGTTGTAGTTTCTAGCATTCTTTCTATCTGGGATGTTATGTTTTCAATTCCTTGTATTATCCGAAACGTTGGCATAGTTGACTTGGATTCGTTTGAGCTGACGCTTTTGATCTTCTCGATGATGTTTTTGCCATCTTTTTTTATCTTTGATATTTCCTCTTCTTTTTTCTTTAGTGTGATGGAGAGTATTTCATCTGGATCCGTTGCGACGCAAAGCTTTGGTGATGAGAATGAAATAGAAACTATTCCGATGCTTGAGAGTTTGTCTACCATTCTGTATGTTTTTGCCCTGTCGACATTCATCTCTTTTGATAATGCGCTAGCTGTGATAGGTCCGGTTCTCAAAAGATTTAGGTAAATCCTAGTTTCAAGTTCGTCTAGTCCCAGTATGGATGAAAGCTGAGAAGAAAGTTCCTCATAGTATGGAGTTTGTATTTTACTAAACTCCTCTATGCTCTGGGGGTCCTCCGTGTCCATAGAGTCGATCCCCTTGTTGTGTATTAACGATATTCTCTGTTTTTTTCGAACAGACATTTTCCCCGTAACCTCGCTTGATATCTCATGGGTAATTAACTCCGAGAAGGATTCCGACGATGAATTTAAGAATGACATGTGATTTTCCTCCTAAAACGCGTTGAATGCTATGACCGCAATGACGATCATTATTACCACGTGTTTTATTCCAGAAACATAGGAACCTGTGCCGATCTTTCCTGCAGCAAGACCTCCAAAGATCGATTCGATTACTGCCATGTTAAACAATATGGAATCAAGCTCCTCTATCTTTACTCCGGACAAGGCGGCAAACACGTTGCCGGTTGCAGGAACGTTATTTTCCTGCAAGAGTACCTTGACTGCCTCTATCTGCGTGAAGAACTGTGAGGACAGAATTACGGTTATTGCGATAAAGACTGCATATGCTATGTATATTGTGTATGTGTAAGGCTGGAGGGCGGACTTGCGCTCCTTTTCAAGATTTCTTAGCTCTGTTACGTATTTTTGAATAGTTTCTAGGTTTTCTGAAATGTTACCACCGTTCCTGTAGGCGATCTCAAGTAACACGATGACCCTTTTTGCCATTCTGGTTCCTGAAAGCTTTTCAAAGTTTGAAAACGCCTCCGTTATGGGCATGCCCCAGCTGATGTTTGCCTTCAGATTTCTTAAAAGTGGGCCAAGACTGCCCATGTTGCGTTCTGGTGTGATTTGAATTGCCTGAATAAGATTTGAGCCACTCTGAATCGAGCTCACAAGGGAGAGAAGAAAAAGCGGCAGGTGCCTATCTATGCTTTCTTTTCTCTGTACTTCTTTTAGCTGTAATAATGTGAGCGGTATTACTGCGGCAAGAACGCCGAAAATTATGCCGATGTCACGTGTCATTCCTTCAATGGAATCGGAAAGATAAAAGCTAAATGATATCACAAATATGCTGGCAACGGAAGAGATTACTGCGACCTTGAATTTTTCTTTCTTTCTTAGAGGTATGCTTGGCATTCTTACCTCGGATTCTATTGTCTTTGACATGTCTACCTCTTTGGAACCATCGAGTTCATCAAAATCAGAAGCACTATGCCAAACAACGGAACCATCACGTATGTGAGCATGTTCATCAAAGTAAGAAGGTCAAAGCCACCAAGATTTGGATTCATTATTGCCATAATTGAAAGCATGATTACTGCCATAAGGGGGAATACGATGAGCAAAATCGTATACATCTCGGCAAGAATACCAAGTGATTCTGTTGACCTTTTTACGTTAAGCTTTTTTTCCTCAAGATGAACTTTGGCAGTTGCAAGAAAATACTCGCGCAAGTTCCCGCCCGACTTGAATGTGATTATTGCTCCCTCTAATAACTCCGAATATGGTCCTTTGGGTGTTCGCTTTATCAGGTCATTTATCGCGGTGAGTATATCCATTCCAAGTATCTCTACGTTGCGTGTTACAAACTTGGAATCCTTGACTATCTCCTCGTCCGAGCTTTCCTTTGCAATAGACTTGAAGACACCTTCAAGCGAAAGTCCGCTTGCACAAAGAGTGGCCATGTATCCAATATAATGTGGAATCTCCTCTGATAATTTGGCTGATCTGTTCTTGGAATTGAGTACGGGCACTGCCTGCATACCAAAAAAAACCATTACTGATAAGACAAGGCCTGCCATTGCCCCAAGAAGCAACGTGACAGGAGTGTCAACATTAAAGTATGAAAGCGCAATCACAGCAACCACGATTCCTGTTATCATAGCAATCATGCTGGAGAGCACCATGCTTGCAACGTATACTTCGTATGGAATGGGCATCATTGCCTGTCTTATGTTGTCTCTAAGGTCAGTCAACCTAGTGTAGAGAAAACCTATGTGGCGGTTGAGCAATCTGTAGCTGAACACTTGAAAGCCGGATGGCTGGTGACTTTTCTCATATTGTTTGCTTTTGAGCATTCCTAACATTCTTCTATGATCAGCCTCTTTTTTTCGTAAAATCTGTCTGAATTGGAATAAAACTCTAGGATGTTTTTAATTACGTCCTTGTGACTGCGTACGTTGTTTTCTACGAGCCATTCTAGTGCCGTCTTGCGTTTTTTCAGCTCGTATGTTATCTGATCATCGGACGTGCCCGTTTTTTCCTTGATCTTGTTCATCACAATACTGTTGCCTGCAAATTCATGTTTGTCCTCATGAGGATTCCACTTGAAGACCTCGTGAGTTTTTATTTCGCCAGTCTTGTTATCGATGCCTGCGATCTCTGATATCTGAATGACTCTTCTTACAGATTTGTCGCCTACTCGCATTTTTAGCTGTAATGTGATTATGTCAAGCGTGTTTGCAATCAAAGTTCTTGGAACGTCCATTGGAGATGATGTCAGCCTCGTGAGTGTGGCCTCAACAGAATCTGCGTGTATGGACGAGAATCCTCCATGCCCAGTTGCCATTGCCTGAAACAGTGTGTATGCTTCCCTTCCTCTTGTCTCTCCAACTATAATGATATCTGGTCGTTGCCTGAGAGCCGCCCTGAGTAAATCATACTGGGTTATCTCACCTATCTGGCCGTCAGTAAAATTTTGGCGTGATACTGCAGGTATCCAATTCTCATGCAATAGATTTAATTCGTGCGTATCTTCTATGCTCACTATTTTCTGTCCTGGTCTTATGAACGAGGACAATGAATTCAGTTGCGTTGTCTTGCCGCTTGCAGTACCGCCTGCGACCAGCATGGTGGAATTGTTCTCCACCGCATACCAAAGGTATGCTGCCTCGTATACTGAGATGGTTCTAAATTTTATCAAATCCACTATTGTGATTGGATCTGCCCTAAAACGCCTGATTGTAAAGGTGCTTCCTCTTTTTGTAATCTCGCTTCCAAGCGTCAGGTTTATCCTACTGCCATCGGGCAGCGATGCGTCAACTATTGGGTTTGCAAGCGAGGCGTGCTTGCCTCCAATATAGGACATCTTTTGGACAAAATTGTTAAGCTCGTCTTCACTTTCGTATACTATGTTTGTTGGAACAGATTCGAATTCGCGGTGCCATACATAAAGTGGTATGCCGGTGCCATCACAACTAATCTCTTCTATCATGTGGTCTCGCATTAATGGCTCTATTTTGCCAAGATAGACAAAATCTCGAACTGCATAATATGTGATCTTGGAGAGATTCCTTGTGGGGATTTCAATATTGTATTTTCTTATAAGGTGAAGAATCTTACTTTTGAGCTCACGCGCAGCTTCTTTTTTTGTTTTTATGTGATTAAGCGATATGTCCAGCTCTGATATGAGTAGTTTTTTTATTACCTTAAAGTTGGTCTCATCAGTTTTGCTCATCTGCGGCTCGATGATTACGTATCTAAAACCGTTCTTTGATGTGGAATCCTTGATCAGACCAGAATAAATCTCTGCATCCTCAAAGCTTATTTTGTTAAGCGTTTTGAATTTTGGAATTATGTCGCTGTCAAGCTTGACAGAACTGTCAATCTCTGGCCTTACAGCTTCTTGGAGCTTTGTCTGTTTTTTATCTACTATGAATTTTGAAAAATTAATCGGGTTTGTTTTTCTTATTCGTATCAAATAGTTACTATGTGGAAATTTGCTGCTTTTCACTGCAATTACACGCATAAAATCACACATAAGCGATTGTGAGTTCACCTGAACAACATTCTGTTTACATTTACCAAATGTGGAATTTGCATTGTATTGTACCTAATGCCGCGCAGACAAACTAGGGGTAAATATGTTTGAGGTAAACAAAAAGCTATTCAACATTGGAAAAAATTCCAAGACGTCAAAAGAAAAAACATTTGGAACAAAGGTAAAACCAGATGCAAAGTCATGGCAAGAGGAAAACAGAGAGAGAATCTCAAAGTTTCTGTCGAAGGCAAAGGAAAACTACAACGGGATAATACTGCCTGATATCAACTATGAGGAAGGCCGTTATCTCTATCTTGCATTAAAGGAGGCAGGCGAGGCAGTTAATGAGACAGGCTTTATGGATATGCTGGCAAGCACAGAGCCACCTCTTCTGGAAAGGTTTGTGCACAACCAGTTTCTTGTATGTCCGCACCACAAGTCCTCATTTCTGGTAAACGTGCGTATGTTCTGCCCAAAGTGCGATTCTATCTGCGTTCAAAGGCTGCACCTATTTGAGCACAAAAGCTGCGGTTATCTTGCAGAAAAGTCCAGATTCTCAGAAGATAACAGTCAACTAAAATGTCCCTCATGTGATAAAGTGGTTAAAAATCCACAAAAAGAGATGCGTGTTCCTGCCGCATGGTATTTTTGCAGTGATTGTGGGGAAAAGTTTGATGATGCAACAATAAGACTGTATTGCAAAGAGTATGATCATGATTTTTCAATATCTGAGGCAATGACTGTTACAATATATGGTTATTCGGTTGCAAGCTCAGAACGATTCCAGTTTGATTATTTGAAATTAAAAAATGATGTCGTAAAGACACTCTCGGAATTCGAGCTTGCAGTGGAGGAGAACTATCTTGTTAAGGGGAAGAGTGGAAACGATCACATAATTGACGTTTATGCGACGAACAAGAAAGGTCAGTCGGTTTTCATTCTGATAAACAATTCGGAATCAAATTCGGTTGACTCTAGAATAGTTCAAGTTCTTGATACGATGCCAAATACGGCTATTCTGGCAGGGTATCCAGCTATAAGTGAGAAGACAAAATCTGTGGCATCAAAATACAATGCCACTGTAATTGCGTCACAGAACGTACAGGAGATCCTCTCCGAGATAAAAAAAATCGTATCACAGAAAATGAATCTTGGTGTGACGGCGGCAAGATGATTCTATCAAGATCTGCCAAAGACAGGCGCGGAGTAAACCAGATAGTTGGTAGTCTGTTCATGCTCGCATTGGTGGTTCCAGTGGGCACAGTGGTGCTCACAAAGGGACTCAATGAGACAGGTGAGATAACAAACAGGCTTGCCAGCGGAATTACATATCAGAATGAAGGTGGCCGGGAATCGCTTGTATTTGAAAACATAATGTTTGATCCAAATAGTAACCAAGTCACATTATCTATACGAAATGTCGGAAGTGTGGAAAGTATGATCGTAAAGATATTGATGGTAAAGATGGATACGCAGGAAATACTTGTCAACGAAAAGTCAATTGCAGTTAGGGCACAGCCAAAGACAGGCACAAATATCATAACTGAGGCAGATCTGCAATTCTCACAAAAATGGGATGATCCTAACTACCTGAACTCTGAATACAAAATTTCAGTTCTCACATCAAAGGGTAATTTTTTTGAGATTATGGCGAGGCCGTTTAACACATGATGATGAGGACAAGACGTGGCATATCTGAAGTAATAGCCACACTTATGCTACTTGGCATAACTGCAGCAGGCTCGCTATTTCTTGCAAATCTGATGCAGGGAAGCGGATTTGGGAGCATGGGGGCAAATACTGCATCACCAGTATCGCCTACCTATGCTGTCAAGCTGATTGGATATGATACGCGTGACTCTACAGGGTTACTTGATGTACAGACACTTGAGAACCGTTTTGATAAAAAACTCTGCACACAATCGTGTTCTGCCTTAGCTGATAGTATACCACAGAACGGCGGGACAGAATTCATTGCAGTCCAGATAAAAAATGTGAGCACGAATTCGTTTTACATAAAAAGCATCCGGATATCCGGAATGACACACGTATGGGATGAGCAGACATGGGGCGTGCATCTTGATGCAAGCTCCGATGATTCTTCCGGCAAATATCCGCAAAATGGCAAGTTTAGCATTGTCACATCGTCATGGCTGCAAAAATCCAGCAACGAGATATTTCCTGATGAGGAAGTAATACTGGTTGCAAAGCTTTCAAAAGACATCACGCCAGACATACAACTTGCAAGACCACTACAAGTGTTAGTTGACTTTGGAAGCATTCGTGCAACAGAGTTTGTGGTTATGAGCGGTGATGCAAAGTGAAAAGGCGCGCAATCTCCACTGTAATCGGTTCTGTCTTCTTTATGGTATTGATGACTGCAGGTATGTCAGTATCGTATCTTGTAATAGAGGCGCAGTCAGATATGATATCGGCACAGCAAACAATAGCTGATGCTGAAATAAAGAAAATTCAGGAAAAGTTCTACGCCGTAGCGTCAGTAGGTGCAAACAACAAGATTGTCGTGTATGTGCAGAATCAGGGCTCAAATTCGCTTGTAATTGACACGTTGTGGCTCGTTAATAAGACAGGAACATCTCAGGCTGTAAAGTATGATCTCAACTATGCGGACTCGGTACTTGCGCCTGGATATGGTGGCGATGTAGCGGAAAATCAGCAGATATTCCTTAATCCGGGTGAATACGATGTCAAACTGGTATCCTCTCTTGGAACGATAAAAACGGCAGAGCGTCTCAGTGTGGGCGGTTCTAACAGCTTGAAGGCAAAACTGATACTCAATCCGCCAGATGTAAGGCTTGGCGAGAACGCGACTGCATTACTTTATGTGACAAATGTTGGAAACACCAAAATGATTAATGTCACCTCGGGGCCAATAACGGTTAGTCCGCCAACTGCAGTACTTGCCTCATCGCCAATAGTGCAGATAAAATCAGACCTGCTTCCGGCAGAATCGGCAATACTTTCTTGGAAATACAGGCTGATGGGGCCTGCAGGAACTAATGTTACGTTCTCGACTTTTGCTCAGGGAATAGAAAAACCTACAGGAATTACAAAGCAGAGCAATACTGATCAAGGAATAGTGTTGTTACGTGATAATTCTGAACCGGGTTCAATTGTGTCGTCGGATCTTTTCTCGCGTCCAGAGATTTACATGGTAATACCAAATACCTTTGGTGATGCATCTGATAAGGGAGTATGGGGGGTTAACATTGTAAATCCTACTGATCAACCAATATACGTAAGCAAGGTGGTAATCAGCACACAGACCTCGCCTGCAAATGCCAATGATAAAATATTTGATTCTGGATGTAGCACGATAACAATACCGCCTACATCAAACCATTGGTCGTGTCCAACACTAAATCAATTGATGTGGAAAAACACCATATCGCCTCAATTAATACCTGCTAAATCGGTATTTCCATTTATGGTCAAAGTTACACCTGGAGATCTACAGGGAAGCGGAACTGAGCCTGAGACTATCGTAGTGCAAACAAATGTGTTTACAACACTTGGTCAATTCGGCAAGTCTGCATATGGTACTGCAATGAGAACATCATCATCGATACCTAACGTGTATATCTCAAAAGTGGTGGATTCGACCAACACTGTGGATATAATAGCAAACAAAACTGGCATTCTCCCTGGCTCGACGCAGACATTTCATGTGGTACTGGCAGACATGGAGAGTGGAACTGCAAACAAAATAAGTGCAGGTTCTAGATTGATAATCAACATCCCAAGGGGTTGGTCTGATGTTAATGTAATAGGGAATACAGGTTTTACGACCCCGACATTCCAGTCGTTTCCCGACGGCTCATCGCAGCTGGTAGGACAGCTACTCTCTGATTTGACCGGAGCTGGTGGAGTTGGCAAGACAATATCGTTTACGGCAACGGCACCACCAATATCTGACACCAGATTATACATAATGTACGTTCTAGCAGACGGATATGTTAATGGAAATATAGTGATAGGCCCGCTTGCTGAAGTTGTATTGCGTGTATCTCCAAACTAATTGTTTGATCATTTTTAAATATGAATGAATATTCCAACACAGTTATTGATATCGCCCAGACGGTATAATCTGAAACTGGCGATTGCAATCATTCTGTGCATTACATTAATCGTTATTCCAAGTAATAGTTCCTATGCCGAACGATTATTGGAACAATACGGAGATAAGGTTACAGTGTCAGCAGAATTAACAAGATTGAAAATAAATTACAAAGGTGGCTTTGCGGATTTTAATGATCCTGGCGGGTTTATGACTGGTGAGGTTGCAGTATTATACAGCTTCTCAGAACCAGGACATCGCAACATTTTGGAGACTGAGCTTAATCTGTCTGGATGGGATCTACAGCTTCATGATAGTGTGCCGCACAATGCGCCATCTACATACAAAAAGGCCATCAATCGTGATTTTGCTGCGCACACAAAATACATTCACGTAGAGTGTCACCCTACTGGTACCCTGAACGCTGTTTTTACAGTATACAACGTAAATGGAAGATGGCCCAACTGGGAGGGAATTTTGGTGGATGCAGCTAAAGCAGCCAGCTTTGCGACCCTTAGACAGCTTGCAATAGAGGTAGGGTATATAGCAGCAGAAGGCTCTACTATGGGCGGCTTGCTTGTTGCGGCAGCAGGCGCAGTAATCATCCAGAATATACTGTATACTATTAGGGGTAACGAGTCACTAGGAATAGGCACACTTGAAGTCGACCTGCAAGAGCTTGGAGAGAATGGAGAGAAGACATACACTGTAACGACAGCAGAAACGCAGTATGGTAATGCAGAAATTGAATTTAAGGTAAAGACAGTTACGGAGGATATCCCATGTAGCGATATTACATCATCGGCTACAAGCCTGCACCATGATGAATTGTATGCCATACTCGATGATGAATTTACAATCCAGCAAATACCTGGATGGATAAAGCAGAATGCCAAGTGGTGGGCAGACGGCACCATTTCTGATGCTGATTTTGCATCTGGAATAGGCTTTTTGGCAATGCACGGTATAATTTTAACAAGTATGGAAACAAACATTGATGGAACGATTTTGATAAACGAGAATCTCAGTATTCCATCCTGGATAAAGCAGAATGCCAAGTGGTGGGCAGACGGCACCATTTCTGATGCTGATTTTACATCTGGCATTGAGTATATGATGGATAAGAAAATCATCACATTATCAGAGCCTCCGACAAAAAAATCAGTATCTGCTATCGCAAGCAAGAAATTCAAAGAGTTGTATGTGATAAGCAGACAGAATGAGGCAATAACATCCTCGCTTGTTGAAATTACAATATATCAAAAACAAATATTCAACAACGTCATTGATGATGCGTGGGAAAAATATGAGCAGACACAAGAACAATCAGATCTTAAGGATGCCCAAAAAATTGCTTCAGAGCTAAAAGATGTAGAAATGCGAATCCAACTATTATCAAAGACCCAAGGAATTGCAAAGCAAAGCACACAAAATCTAGTAAAAACTGCAGCAAAGCACAGTTTGATGCAATCTGATCTTGAAAATTCGGTGAAGGGAAAAATAATATCAGTTCCAAAAATAGACACACACCAAAAGATGAGTGCTGCAATTGCCAGCGTGGAAAATGCAAACAAGCAGAACGTAAAGAACCTTGAAACTGCGCTTGGCCTCCCATCGGGAAAAGTACTAGATGAGCTGCTATGGAATCAAAATACTATAACATCTGAAAGTACGAGTGGCGGCACTGGCAAGATTACTAGTATTCTTGGCACTGCGGTAGGTCCTGATTTCTTCAAAGACTACTATGGTGTACCTGATCATATGCCAATATCGGCAGTGTTTGATGATAACTGGTTAGTAGCAAAAGCAGTCAAAGATGACATGCAGGTAATAATGAAAATCAACACTGCAAATCTGCCTGAGCAGCCAAAGGAGGGCACAAAAACGGAGCCTGAAAAAGTACAGGCGGGCAGGCAGGTAGCTGCGCTTGTAATTGGAGGCAAGTATTATCCACTTTCCCAGTTCGTCGAAGTTCCGGCACACGAGCCAAACTGTGATGCATCACACTATCACAGTGAAATATCGCCGGTGGTGTCATCCGATGGAACAACAATGGTTGACCCAAACCCTTCAACTTGCGGCTTTGGCAAAGTAGGCATCATACCAGTTGATGTGATATTCATGTCAGAAGGACAGATTAACGTATTCAGAGAGGCTACGGGTCTTGAGCCGTAAAATGGCTTATTCGTAAGATTCGTCCTCTTCAATCTTTTTGGGCTTTCTTAGTGCAAAGAATATTCCAAGCCCGATAACTGCGACTCCGCCAGCGCCTGCATACGTTATCCACTCTGGAAGCTCTGTCTTGTTTTCTTGTGTTGTCTGTGTCACATCAAAACTGACGGACTTTTGCTCACCTGTGAATCCTTCTGCAGTTGCAAGAATCTGCAATGATATTTTGGGGGGCTGTTTTGCGTTTATCTGAACTATGGCATATCCTTCCTCGTTTGTCTTGATGGTTTCAGGAATTATTGTGGCATCATTTGATACTATTTTGAGCGTGGCACCGTTAACTGACTTTTGTTCTTCATCGTCTACATAGATTTTCATCTCTGCTGGTTGCTCTGCTAAAAGTGGCTCACTCACACTTCCAAGGCTTATCTTTAGCTTTGTGATGGCAGACTTGGTATCTACCTGCGTTTGGGCCCCAAGGATTCCTTTGGCACTTGCCTTTATTATAACACTGCCTGCCTTCTCGTTGGTCTGTATTGGAAAGCTAGCAAAGGATGCGCCCTTTGGCACTATGATGTAATCTGGGATGCCAAGAAAATCAAACTCAGACGGCGTGATCTTTACCCTGATGTCTTCGGTAACACTAATTGGATTGTCATAAAAGTCAAGGACTTGAATTATTCCAGAGTATTCTGTTTTTTCCGGGCTCAGGATATCAAACGGTACTGATATTGCAAGCTTGGCAGTAGGCTCTCTTGCAAAAACGTGCTGGGATTGCAAACCCGGATCGGCTGACTCGCCAATTGGAACCGTCCTTATTGTAATTGGTTCTTTAGCATCTGACTGTATTAGGTTGCCAAGAAATGATACGTGAGAGTATGTCTTGCCCTTTGGTATGGTGAGAATTTCGTTTATTGGCGTTACCAAATATCGTATCTCATTTTCAACTGCAGTCGGCCTGTTTTTGGAGTCCAGCGAGATTATGAATACATCAAAGTATCCGTTCTTATCAAATAGGATGGATTTGTCTCCGGTAGGTGAAAATATCATGGATTTTTCCTGCTTGAGCGTGTTTATGACCTCGGTTGTAGTCGATGCTGCACCAATTCCCTTTATGGTCGATGCCAGAACTACAGAGCCTGTCTCTTGGCCGGTCTCGATTTGAGCGGTTCCATGGGATGATGATACGTCCATCTTTCCTACAGAGTTTACCTTGAGCAAAAGGTTGTTGCTTGATATGAGGCCTATTTTGTGGTCACTACCAATAGAGTCATAGTTTTCATTAACTATGAGGGGAAGAAACTCGCCTTCCTTGGTTTCTGTACTGTTCTCAGAATCTGATACAACATACAGCGTCCCGATTTGATACACTGCAATTGTCTTTGATTTTGTTGGAACTTTGTCAAGTGTGAATATCTGCATTGTCTTGTTGACAACCAGCGGGTTGCTTGTTGTAAGCGGTTTTACTGTCTGAAAGGAGTCCATTGCAACTCCTAGTCCCTTTGTTGTAGCACCTATTGTTATTGTCTTGCCTTCCTTTGCAAGATCTAGTCTTTGCTTAAAGTGGTAGCTGAACTCGCCTTTCTTTATGGTTTGGGACAGGTTTAGCTCCTTGACTGCTCTGTCGATCTGGTCATTAATTGACTGGTCATCGGAGAAAAACTGCAGCTTGATGTCTTCCTGAGCAAATGTAGGAAGGCCGTCAGAGTCTACCAGGCTTACTATAATGTCAATGTCACGCTTTAGCGTGGCAGGAATCTTTTCTGGGAATATGTTGACTGCAAGTGATGATGGTAACGATGATGATACCCTGATTTCTTTTGCCTCATCAAATCCTAGCTTGTCAGCTGATGCCCTGATGAACGCGTTGCCCACCTTTTCCTTTGACTTTATTGTACCAAGGACATAGCTGTTGCCTTTCTTTATTGACTGTTCTGTGATTTCTACTGTTACCAGATTTTTCTCATAGTCTAGCGCTATTGGGATATCGTATGGCGCCTGTGCTATTGTACCATCAGCGTTTTGTAGATACAGAGAAAAAGGCATCTCAGAGTTTACGCTCATCTCTGGGGTTGGCAGGTTTACTATCATTTTTAGGTCGCTTGTAAGATCATTGCTTTGGTCGCCTACTGTCAATGTGGCAAAGCTAAGCTCGTTTCCAACTGATGCAAAAATGTTTGTCGTACCTTGGATTCCTGTGGTCTTTACATCAAATACGGTGTATTGTGAGCCTGCAGGAATTGTCACTTCTTGCGGCACGGTAGCAACACTGGGATTTTCCGACTCTAATTTTACTATGGTATCATGTGTGGCCTTGCTAAGCGTTCCCTGCTTGCCTGCAAGCCCCACATAGCCTATTTTGTGCGATTTTTCGCCCGGCTCTACAACTGCCGGTGAAATCACTACTATTAGTTCTGTCGTGCTTTGAGCATGCGTTAGAACCAAGTTTCCTAAAACTATGATGCATAATGCCATTACTATGAGGAGGGTTTTCAGGCAAAGCTCGCGTAACAATTTTGAGCCTCCATAAAAAGAAAAAAGTGGGTTAGCCACTTTGTTGTCCGATTACCACAGTGTTGACAAAAACGGCACCGTTGGTAGTGGTTATCTTGAACTGTGTGTCTCGTCCTGACTTCATGTTTTCACTGAGTGCAAGCACTACGCTCACTGTTTGTCCTGGTTGTATGTCTGGGACAGAGCTTGGAGATATGATCTCACTAGTGCCTTGTCCGCTCGCAATTGTGTATTGTCCATTGTTTAGTGCATTTGTATCTGTTGGTATAGTGTAATCGTAGATTGTACCACCAAATCTAAGCTCACTAATCGTTATGGATTGGACGCTGTCATTCTTAAGATATACTGCAATTCGTTCTCCTACTTCTTTCTGTGCATTGGATTCTAATGAATCGGTGATAAATGAATTTCCGTTATGATCTTGGATTTGTTGTATTGCTCTTGCATCATATCCTAAAATCTTTGCCGCCTCAATAGTGGGCTTTCCACTAAGCTGAGACGAGCTAAAGAAGTTCTGCGAGTATGCAAAGACTATTGCACCGCCGACTACGGCAATTGCAACTAGCAACAGCGTGGCAATTACAGGCGCTACTCCTTTGCGCGATTTATGAAGTCTTCGAGTGTTGTTTTGTATGTTCATTAAAGAATGTGGGGTATCGCAGATGTTAAGCCAAATGCTGTTCATTCAACACAGCATTTTCTATTAAAAATATTTCAACTCCAAAAGAACTGGTCAAGACCAGTCTGTTTTGGTCTACCGACTATCTTGTCAAAATCAAGGTCCATGGAGGATGTTATCTGGTCCAGAGTGGACTCCATAAATTCCATATACTTTGCAGAATCAATCTCATCTTGTCTTGCCATCTCTACTGGCTTTACGCCAGGCTTGTTGATTATTTTTACGTATGATATGATATCGCCACGCTTTATCTCGCGGTGCTGCTCTAACAATTTTGCTGCGCGTATGTGCTGAGGAACTGTCTTGTCATATTCATCGGGTGCCTTGCTTATCATTACATTGAAGGCAAGATCTGGAATCGGTATTTTCTTTTCCTTTACTTTTGTCGCACATTCTGAAATTTTATCACTAATCTTTTTCTTTGCGGCTTCGAAATCGTTTGCGGTTTCAACTTTCGATAAAATATCTAGCAGCTCGTAAAACAAATTCTTGATGAATGGAGGAGTGTGGCTTTTTTTGCCTGTCAAACCTTTTACGTCCACTTTTCCGTCCTTTGTCACCCCAAGATAGTTTTTCTTTCTGTTACTTAATACTACATAGCGGTATATCTTATCCACTTCTAATTCTACACCATGATCCGCTTTTGCAGTTTCAATAATTGACGATATTTGTTCTTGAGTTGGATTTTTTATAAAGAGACTGTCTGTATCAGAGTATAATACCTGAATTCCTCGTTCTTTACACTTTTTGATCGTCTCCATGATTATGTGTCTGCCAATCGCAGTGGTAGCTTCTGCCGCTGGAAGAAAATACAGTGGAAATATCTCCGCACCCATCACCCCGTAGCTGGCATTTAGGATAACCTTGAGCGCTTGGCTTACTACAGTGTATTGTTCTTTTTGCTCCTGAGTTTTCGCCCTTTTTGCCAGGCTTTTGTAATAGTTCACCCTTAGATCTCGTAGTGAGCCAATCAACATTGATGTAAGACCGTTGTATTTTGTGCACACCCAGTGATTTGTATCTGGAATGGTGTTATTCTTACATTCATCATGCGTACATCTTACTGTTTCATATGATAGATTGCGCACCTTGATTATGCTGGGATAGAGGCTTGCAAAATCCATAATAGTCACATTAAAGTGGATTCCCTCTGTAGGTTCTACCACCAGCCCTCCACGGTACTTTTTGTCTTTAATGACTGCGTCATTCATAACTCCCTGTGACTTGCTGTCAAGCTCCTCTCTTCTTGGGATCATCGCGTTTCTTTGCCTATGCTCATAGTACAACAAGCTGCGAATCCACTGTGATACGCCCATCCTTGCAATATCATCAACTGGCATCCTTGCGATCCTAGAAATTACAACCAGCAAATTCATCAACAAATCGCTGTTAAAGCTGGTAAGCTTGAGCGTAATCCTTGCATCATTATAGCAATAATTGGCAAGCTGATAGTTTGTTAGTCTGTCAAGGTCTACGCCGTAGTCGATCTTTGACTCGCCCAAAAGCGCCTTTGTGACGCTATTTAGGGAAAAATCAGTGTATTTGTGGCTGAACGCGTAGATCTGAAACGACCTGTTCGACATTGTTCTGTAAAGGTCGATATGCACCCCATGCTTTAGTGTGGCAGAATCACGCATCATGTATAATGGATTGTCCGAGTTTTTCAGGCCTAGTCTTTCTGCCCTGTTATACAGATATGGCATGTCAAAGTCATCGCCGTTGTATGTGATCACAAACGGATAGTCAGCTATTATCTTGAATGCATCCTCTATCATTTTCTTCTCATCGTTTTCTGCATAGAATGTCACCTTGATATCAGGTGGCAGCTCGCTCGTCCCATCATTAGAGCCAGTCTTTCGTAAAACAAAGACCTGTTTGAAACCATCAGAGCCTGCAAATCCTACTGCGGTGATACGTTTTTCTGCAATCTTGGGGTCCGGAATTCTGCCAATCTCTGATTCTACCTCGATATCAAAGCTAAGCCTCCTTATTTTTGGAATCGGTTGGTTCAAAAGGTGTGCCCACTGCGTGATGTATTCCTGGAATTCTTTTACATCTACCAGTCCCTTTGTGGTGTTTGCGTCAAGAAGCAAGCTCTTCATTGCAAGGTTGACGTCCTCACTGAGCTTAAAATCATGAGGAATTATTCTGCCATTCTCTATTCTGTAAAACTTGCCAACTATCAGGCCTTGATCATACAGGTAATTCTCATAATATTTGATATCTGACTCCCATGTCTCTATGATGTTTCTTATGCTCTTGTCAGTTTGTGTTCCGCCGATTGCAAGTGGGTCAGCCACAATTATCTTTGAGACTGTCTCCTCTGCATCCTTGAGAAAATTTTTCCGCTTTACTGCCTCTATTTTGATAATGTCTTTTCTTGAAGATAAAAATCCAAGCTCGTCTGGTTTTAGCTTAGAGTAACAGTACGGCTTGTGTCCTGTCTGATCCTTCCATAGTACGATCTTCTGCGTTTCCGGATTGTAAAACTTTAGCACTGCCGACTGGCTCTGGTTGTCATAAGTTGCAGATACTAAAAGCGATGGCGCTAATGTTTCTAGCGGTTCTGACACAACTCACACCTTTGGCTCATCAGTTAGTGAGCTTGCCCATCGCTGTATTCTTTTTTTGTCAAGCTTTACTATTTCCACTCCGGCTTCTCTTAGAAGGTCATAGTCAGTCTCAGGGTATGTGTCAAGGCAGACTATTCTTTTGATTCCTATGGTTATTGCCATCTTGGTGCATTCCAGGCATGGCACAAAAGTAGTATACAGTATAGCATCCTTTGTTCCAGCCTCTATTCCCATTATAGCACAGTGCATTATGGCGTTTGCCTCAGCATGGTTGCACAGACACCTATCAAGCGATGCGCCAGACTCTATCTTGCCTTCCATTCTGAGCATGCATCTTTTGCAGCCGCCCTCAAAACAGTTTTTCACGCCAGGCGGTGTGCCATTATATCCTGTGGCAATCTGGCGGTTGTTCCTTACTATGACTGCACCGACCTGCCTTGTCATGCAGTTTGAGCGAAGCTTGGCAAGCTCTGCCTGTAGCATAAAGTATTCATCCCAGTTGGGTCGCTCAAACTTTATCACACCAAATCCACAATCTATTTGATATTTTAGTGGATCTGTACTGCTCTTTTTAGTTGAGCTTGAAGCTACATTCTGCTAAACAAAATAATAAAATGCGCAGATCGGCCTAACTGAAGGTACTTGGCAGAGTATCTGGAGCACAAATTCATACGAGCAAATACGGTGGAAGCACGTGAATACCAAATCGCGCTTGCAAACCAGGCAAAAAGTGAGAACTGCATGATTGTGCTGCCTACTGGACTTGGCAAGACGGCGGTGGCACTGCAGGTAATAGCTGAATATCTGCAAAGAGGCAAAGGGGGAGTTCTATTTCTTGCACCCACAAGGGTTCTTGCAAACCAGCACTATGAATTCCTAAAGAACAATCTCAATCTTGATGATATCGCACTCCTGACGGGAGAGGATGTACTTGCAAAAAGAAAAAAGCTTTGGGCAAACAGCGTTGTTTGTGCGACTCCAGAGATTACAAAAAATGATCTTGAGCGTGGCATAGTTTCAGCCGACCAGTTCTCGCTTGTAATATTTGACGAGGCCCACAGAACAATAGGTGATTATTCCTATTCCTACATTGCACAAAAGCTTGCTGCAACTAATGCGCGTATAGTTGGCATGACTGCGACATTGCCAAGCGAGAAGGAAAAAGCAACTGAGATAATCACCACGTTGAGGATAGCAAGCGTTGCACAAAGAAACGACGACAGCCCTGATGTAAGGCCTTATGTGCAGCAGACAAACACCGAGTGGGTAAAAGTTGAGCTACCCGAAGAGTTAAGGCAAGTGCAGTATTATCTAAGAAAAGCACTTGCAGTACAGCATGACCTGCTTCAGAGATGCGGCCTGAAGCTCTCAAACGCGCCTTCGCTCTCACAACTTCTTCGAGCGCGCGATTTTGTAATAAGGCAGAACAGGCGCGCAGCAAAGCCGCTGTTCACTGCAATCAGACTCCACTATGCGCTCAACATTTTAGAATCGCACGGGATCACATCATTTCTTCGGTTCTGTGAGCGCACAAGGGAGAAAAAGGGCGCTGGAATAAGGGAACTCTTTGAGAGTGATTCCAACTTTGTTCGCGCTCTTGCATACGCAAAAGATGCCCAGAAAAAGGGAATAGAGCATAGCAAGATACCCAAGCTTGCAGAAATTATAAAATCACTTAGCGGCAAGATAATAGTCTTTACAAGCTATCGCGATTCCGTTGAGATAATCCATGAAAAGCTTATCCAGATGGGAATTTCTGCAACTTTTCTTATCGGCAAGGCAGGAGAGACGGGCCTGAAACAAAAAGAACAGATTGAGACAGTGCACAAGTTTCGTGACGGGAAATATAACGTGCTGATTGCAACGCGAGTTGGAGAGGAAGGACTTGATATCTCGGAGGTCAATACCGTGATATTCTTTGATAACGTGCCAAGCTCCATTCGGTTCATACAAAGGAAGGGAAGGACAGGACGCAAGTCTGCAGGAAGGCTGGTAGTGCTAATTGCCAAAGATACAATAGATGAGGTCTATTATTGGGTGGGACAAAGAAAGATAAAGTCAGCTCAGAGCATGGGCGAGCGCCTCAGCCGTGATCTGCAAAAACAAAATAACGGAACATCGAGCTCCGTACTCGATGCATACTTTTAGGCAAGCCTCTTGATGATGTGATAGCCAAATTCTGATTTTACCGGCTCTGATATCTGGCCTATTGACAGCTTGAAAGCGGCTACCTCGAACGGTTTTACCATCATGCCGCGCCCAAAGTATCCAAGGTCGCCACCACGTTTGCCGCTGCCCCTGTCAGTTGACAGTTCCTTGGCAAGCTCGGCAAACTTTTCGCCTTTTTTGAGCCTCTCAAGTATTGCAAGTGCTTGACTCTGCTTTTCAACAAGTATGTGGGCGCATTTTATTTTCTCCATAAATATCACAGTTTTGGTGTCTTTGAAATATTTTATGCCATTCCCCAAGATACCTTTGTTAGTGGGACTAGTTTGAGAAAAGGCGCCTCACCTTCCTTCCATGGATCCTTTCTGACCCACTCGAACTTTTCAAAAAACTTGGAATATATTTTCTTGAACTGGGCACCGTTCTCGATTATCTCAACTTTGCCCTGTGCAAGTATGGCTTTGTGGCCACCTGGTCTGTATATGTCGACAGATATTGCTGCATATTTGTTCGCCTTGATGTTCTTGTAGGTTCTTGTGTGATAGTCAGTGGCAATGAAAAATGCACCACCATCGAAGATGAACGAGACTGGTTTGACGTGAGGCATTTTTTTACTTGTGGTTGCAAAACGTGCCTCTTCAATTGAGGCCAGAAATTTTTTCTCTTTTTCTGAGAATCTTATCAACTGAAAATCCGCTCTCTTACTTGTGGAATCTTGGAGTAAATTAAATCGCGAATCTTTATCTGGTCTTGCTCTGTAGGTATGCCCTGCCTTACTGCAGCAACCGCGGTGCTTGCCATGCCAAGTGCCATCCCCATTACGATTCCATAAACAAATTCCTTCACATTGCTTACTTTTAGCTCATCCTGGTTTTGTTCTATTTCGCTCATGTATGATGGTATCATTGCCAGAGCGCCATCAAGTGTCTGGTTGATTAGCTGTTCAAGCTGTTCATCATCACTCATGGATGTACTGAAAGGCTATTGGTAATAAATCTGCCAGCCACATAATGCTTTTAATGCTCAAATTTTCATACCCAAACAATGTTTTCTTATTTTACTGTGGCCAATGCCAATGAGGCACTCCCAAAAGTGATTGAAAAATACAAGGCGTTAAAAAAACAGAAGCTCGAAGTCGAGCGCCTTGAGGCAAAGCTGAACTCGCAAATGTCCATCTCTTTTAATCTTGCAGAATATGCAGCAATAAAAAGAGAGTTAAACTCGGCAGTCACAAAATTCTATCAGGCAGTAGAAGATCTTGAGAATACCGGAGTCGTACTCAAAAGCCTTGAGGAAGGACTGCTTGACTTTCCTTCAAAAAGATTTGATGATGAAGTCTGGCTGTGCTGGAAAGAAGGCGAGACTGAGATAAAGTTCTGGCACGAAAAGGATGTTGGCTTTATGGGTCGCAAGCCTTTGAGCGTAAGCGACGAGTCCCTTGTATGAGTCTGTCAGTATGGTTCAGAGTAATTAGGGTAAAGTTTCTCCTAGCGTCAGTCATAGCGGTCTCGCTTGGCCTTGCAGTATCGTACTGGAAGGCCCAGAATATCGATCTTACAAGTGCGGTAATCACTATGGGCGGGGTTGTAGCATTGCATGCAAGCGTTGATCTGCTAAACGACTACTGGGACTACAAACGGGGAATCGACACTGCTACCAAGAGAACAAAGTTCAGCGGCGGCACAGGTGTACTACCGGAGGGCCTGCTAAAGCCGTCTATCGTTTATCGTGCAGGAATTCTGTTTCTAGTACTTGGCTCGCTTGCAGGAGTATATTTTGTTGCACTGTATGGATGGATAATTGCAGCAATACTTGGGTTTGCAATCATTTCAATTTACTTTTACTCTACAAGAATAGTCGATTCCGGACTAGGCGAGATATTTGTCGCAATAAAAGGATGTATGATCGTGCTTGGCACATCATACATTCAGACACAGTTCATCACCGCAACCGACATTGCAGCTGGCATTATAGCAGGCACGCTCTCATCATTTGTATTATACATCACATCGTTTCCTGACCATGATGCAGACAAGCAAAAGGGAAGACGAACGCTTGTCATAGTGCTTGGCAAGGCATCGGCCTCAAAGGTATTCTGGGCGTTTCCTGCAGTGACGTATGGTTTTGTAATCGGCGGCATTGCATCTGGACTTTTTCCTGTTTTTTGCCTACTTTCTTTAGCTTCATCTTTTTTTGCACTTGATGCAGGCAGGAAGATTACTGCAAGCATAAATGATGAAAAAGAGTTTCTTTCCGTTATGAAATCAACGCTGCTGTTCAGCAGGATAACTGGCGCATTGTTTGTGGCAGGATTTCTAGTTTCGTTTGTTGCAGATAATTACGGTTAAATTCGTACCCTTCCTAGGGATTTTATGATTTCAGGATTTTCCACGCCGGAAGGCACAAAAAAGTTCTCAGAAAAGCACGGACTTGCAGCAAACTTTAGGCTTGTTCATGGATTGACGCTCTCGAACGTCGGTATGGGAACCTATCTTGGGAATCCTGATGCGGCAACGGATACACTAGTAACTGATGCAATAAAAAAATCAGTCATGGCAGGCATAAATGTAATTGATACTGCGATAAACTACCGGGCACAAAAGGCTGAACGCTCTGTTGGAAGGGCATTATCTGAGCTAATACAGCAAGAAAGCATAAAGCGAGATCAGATATTTGTTAGTACAAAGAACGGGTACATTACAAATGATGCTGACATAAAAGAAGACTTTTGGGCGTATGTACAGCGCGAATACACAAAACCGGGAATCATAGGCCCGGACGATATTTCATCCGGATACCATTGTATGAAGGTCTCTTATCTTGAGGACCAGCTGAATCGAAGTCTCAAAAATTTGGGACTAGAATGCGTGGATCTGATGTACCTGCACAACGCAGTAGAAGGACAGATTCAGGACATATCTAAAGAAGAGTTTGTAAAAAACCTAAAGCAGGTCTTTGAGATGTACGAGCAAAAACGCAGAGACGGCAAGATAAGATTCTACGGCATGGCCACTTGGGAGTGCTTTAGGGTGGGCGAAGATAATCCGCAGTATTTGTCACTAAGTGAGACTGTGAGTATTGCAAAACAGATTGGCGGAGACGACCACGGTTTTAGATTTATTCAGCTTCCATACAATATGTATTATGATCAGGCATTCATGGCAAAAAACCAAAAAATCGACGGTATCCAAGTCTCGGTACTCGATGCTGCACAAAAACTTGGCATCGGTATCTTTACTAGTGTACCGCTCATGCAGGGAAGGCTCCTTGCACCTGGGACAATACCGGAGTTTGGCCAGCTAAAGCCATCACTTAGATGTCTCCAGTTTATCCGCTCAACTCCTGGTGTGCTTGCCCCGCTTGTGGGTCAGAAAGATCCATCCCACGTTCAGGAAAACTTGGAAATTCTCAAAGTGCCACCAATGTCGCATGATGAGTTTATCGGACTTGTAAGGAAACTCGTGCCGTCATACTAGTCATTTTTTACTTTGCCGCCAAAGTCAAGAATAGATGTTGATATGTTGGGCACAGTTCTCTGAATATCCAACAATATTCCCTGCTTTTCAGTTGCCTGTATCTGCAGATATTCGCCTGTAGACGGCCTGTCCTTCTCTGAGTAAATTATTACAAGGTTCATTATCTCGCCGTTCTGCAGGTACTTGTCACCGTCAAGGTTGATTATCCAATAAAGAAACGCTACAGTTTCCTGCGGTTTTTGTTCATCTATTAGCGGGTTGGCGCTTATCAGACCTTGCTCTTTTGCAGCCTTGATTGCAGATCCTACAGAATTGTATGATGTTCCGTACAGCGTTCCTGCATAGATGTTCTCCTGTGTTATGGTATAGCTTGCGTCTTTTATTATCTTGTAGGCAATTTTGATATTTGATGTATCAAGATCCACTATTCCATTTATGGTGGTGGTTATGGGCGTTGCTGTAACCATTACCTCATTTGCAGCAACTTGCGCGGTTCCAGTCATGCTACCTACAACTTGAAACGCATTGGCAGAATCTGTTACTGCGTCCTCGATTACATCCTTCATTACCTCGCTTGATGAGAATCCAGAGTTCATCACAGTCCATGTCATTCCTATTGCGACTGCAGCAAATGTGACTAGTGCGGCGTTGTGCCAGAACAGCAAGCCCGCCCTATTTTGAAATCTCAACGTATTATGTGGATTCCAAGTGACTATTTTTTCTAGTGTGTTTGAGCTGAACGGATAACTTTCTCATTCGTTTTATATTGTGCGTTCTGTGAAAGGCTGCATGAGCTGCCTACCAAAATTTTCTAGCAAGGCGTTTTTGGCTCCCATGGCAGGCGTCAGCGATGCAGCACTGAGGCTGCTTTGCAAGGAGATGGGTGCAGGTCTTGTTGCAACAGAGCTTACAAGCATACATGCAATAATTGCAAAAGAAAGGCAGCTAAGACTTGAGGGCAAGAAAATAACTGAATTTGTCGAGTTTTCTGAAAAGGAACGGCCCATATCAATACAATTGTTTGGCTCAGATCTTGATGCACTTGGAAGGGCAGCGAAAATAGTAGAACCATTCTTTGATATAATTGACTACAATATGGGCTGTCCCGCCCCGCACATAACACAGCAGATGGCCGGAGGAGCACTACTTCAAAATAACGACCTTACAAGAAAGATATTTCGAACACTTGTCTCGTCTGTGAAAAAACCCATCACGCTAAAGATGCGAGCAGGCATCAACGACCCGGATAGATTCAAAGACATAGCACGAATTGCACAGGAGGAGGGAATACAGATGATAACGCTTCATGCAAGAACTGTAAGACAGGGCTATTCTGGACAGTCTGATTGGTCACTGATACGAAAGCTAAAAGAAATTGTAGACGTGCCAGTGGTGGGCAACGGTGATATTACAAGTCCGGAACTTGCAAAAAAGATGCTAGATGAGACAGGATGTGATTATATCATGATTGGCAGGGCGGCCATGGGGAATCCGTTTCTTTTCAAGCAGATTGGCGAGTACATTATGACTGGCACATACCAGGAATACTCTGCAAGATACCAAGTGGAAATGTTTCTCAAGTACGCCGAATATGCCTTACACTATAACATAAAATTTCCAAACATACGACAGCAGGCAATGAGGTTCACAAAGGGACTTGTGGGAAGCACTAGACTAAGAGATAGGATAATGGTAGCAGATACTATAGACGATATCCGAACAGTGATGTTAGAAGCATAGTATCTGTGAGTCTATGTACAGCCAAGTGTATAAATAGAAAATATGCCGGGTCTAGTTATGCCCGTGGATCCTGTGTGCGGAATCGAAATGGATGAGAGCCTTGCAGTTACCTACGAATACGACAGTAAGAAATATTTTTTCTGTTGCAACGGATGCAGACGAATCTTTAAGAAAAAACCCAAAAAATGGGCAAAAAAGAGCTAAACTGGAAACTTGCCACACATCCTACAAAATCTGGACTCTATTCCAGCATTGCAGTCGGGGCATTTTTGAACTCCAATTGAGCTTGGGGGGTCATGGTTTTTGCGGAATATCTCATAGTATTGTAGCGACTCCTTTGTCCTGATTGTAACGTTGTCCTTTTCTTTTATCTGCCTTGCCCTTTGAGCAAATACATGATCTGGAATAGAGTGCTCAAAAAACTCTGTCAGCCCTTGAGTTCCAGCCCCCTCCTGCATCGGTGATTTCTCTCTCCAAACTATTGACTTTGGTATTTTATCTTCAAAGACCTTGCGTAAAATCAGCTTGCCATATTTTTTACCATCGTGTTCCCCGACAAGCATGTTTGCAGGAATAGTTTTTGCAAATTTGAGTACATTAGTGCTACAGAAAGGGGACTCTACAGCTATGCCTAGTGCCTTTCCTATCTTTTGAGATGGAAAGTGCATTATTTTTCTAATTCTGTCTAGCTCGACCTGTAGCTCACTTTCGGTTTTATTTAAAAGGAAATTATACCCTGCAAATATCTCATCTGCCCCGTCACCGGTGACTATTCTATCAAAACCTAGATTCTTTGCTTCATCAAATGCAAGGTATGCCACTACGTTGTTTCTTATCTCTATGTCATTGAAGTTACCAAGTATTTCCACCGTCTGCTCTATTGCATGGTATATCTGATCTATCTGGCACATCTTGATTGAAAGTGGCATTTTGAATCTCTTGGCGGCAAGCTGGCAATAAGTTAGGTCACTTGCAATAAAGTCTTTTGAAATGACGGATATTGCGCTAACTCCTTTATCTTGCAGAAAGTATGCGATGATTGCACTATCAAGTCCGCCTGAGAGTGAGATGGATTTGGCGTTGCATTCTAAGACGGCATTTTCCAGTATTTTGTATGTCTGTTGGAGAACCTGATTCATATTGATATCTGTATTGATTTGAAATTAAATTTTGAGTTCTGGCAATCTTTGGATTTAAAACAATGTTTGTTGCATTTTGAATGTAAATGCAAATTAGTTTAAGCTAAATTTATCCTGTCAAAATAATGTGTGTGATTTTGTAAATGTTGATGTGCATGTTAACTTTAAATATATTGTAGGCTGATTTTTGCTATTGCTACTGCCTGCCGAGATTGAATCAAAAACGCTAATTCCTGCACTGCGCGCCATACTGGCAAAAAAACTAGCAGAAGAGCACAAGATACGCGAAGATGAAATATCGAAAATGCTTGGAGTAACTCAAGCTGCAATCAGCAACTACATACGTGGGACTAGAGGTGACCCAAAACTAATCCAAAAACTTGTTGCCGATGAACAGGTATCACAGATGATAAAGGAGCTAAGCGAGCGACTTGCTTCGGATATGGCATACACCCCATCAAGTCTTGCCAAATTCATTAGTTTGTGCAACTATATCAAGTCAAGTCTATTGATATGCGAGATACACCACAATCTGGAATCTAACATAGATGAGGCAATCTGCAAAGAATGTGAGAACATGTTGCTAAAAGGGCCAGGCAGCGTATACTAGTTTTTTACAATTAAAATCTCTATTGTTGAGATCATTCTTTTCCCAAACTCGTTTTCTGAATCAAGAAGTATGTGCTCTATGGTGCAAACTCTGTTTAGCATCTTTTCCACTAGTATGTTTGCAATGGCAACAGCACTTGGAATGGAGCCCCCCTTTGCAAGCAACATGCCTTTGCCATGCTTGTTGATTATAGTGAAAACATCAAGTGCAGCCTGCATTACCGGCTCGTTTCTGACATGATATATGTAAGGTTCTGTCCTTTTTTCAGCAACTCTTAATTCCTCCGTTGTCTCCCCCATACTAATCATTGAGTTTTTCCAAAAATGCAGCGTTTTTAAGTTTTATCGACGATTTGTTCATTAGTTGAAATAATCTATTGGAATATTCTGATAGTCGCCATTTGGCAATCTACGTCTGATTACGATTGGGATTGCTCTGTCTT
Source organism: Candidatus Nitrosotenuis uzonensis (assembly GCF_000723185.1). Classification (NCBI taxonomy): domain Archaea; kingdom Thermoproteati; phylum Nitrososphaerota; genus Candidatus Nitrosotenuis; species Candidatus Nitrosotenuis uzonensis. The sequence continues at coordinate 324,352 of NZ_CBTY010000008.1, read as the reverse complement.
CTAGCTCTTTTAATGCGATATCTAGTGATGTTCTTGCATCTGGTGGAATCGATATGAACGGTGGTGCACCTTGTGAGAGTTGTAGTGCACGTGCTCCAAGAATTCGTGCTTTCTCAAATCTTGTCAATGTCGGTGGCCCGATTGCAATCTTGCCCTTCCCTGCAAGCGGTATCTCGACTGCTTGGTGGATTGGGTCGACATCGATAATTTCTCGCTGTTCCATTTCCTTTATTTTCTTGTCTAGCTCGGCTCGTTCCTCATCAGTAAGTTCTTTTGTCTCAAAAATTTTCCTGTATGCGTTAATTGCATCCTCCATCGAGGTATCTTCGCTTACTTCTTCACCTGCCGGTCTGACAAAATCTGGTTCCTCTTCGATCTCTTCTGTAATCTCAACTTCAGCTTCTTCAGGATCGGACAAGTGAAAAAACTCACTTGGTACGGTTATATATTCATACGCGAAATCTCTGTGAATGAGCGCCGGCTCCGTATCTGGTCTACGTCTGATTTTAGAAGTCAAAGGTAAGGCAAAACTCAACTGCGAGCTAAAACGACACCTCTCACCAAAAACAGTAGGATTGATATCGCGATCACTACCGCTTTCTGGCAACACACACTTTCTTGGGCAAAGCATAGTCTATTTTGAAACGATGGTAAATTCTGGTGTAGAAAGACAAAGAAAAGAGTTCAAAAAAGGCGATATTGCATTCTCGCCTACTGGTAGTAGCATCTGCATTTTTGTTGCAGATGTGATAACAACCAAACCTATGACGCCTATAGGAAAGATACTAGAAGACGTTGAACTATTAAAATCTGCCAAACCCGGTGACGTGTTGTCGCTTTATGAAGTTGGCTGATATATCCAGTGGCCGCTAAATCCGCCGGCTCTTTTTACTGCGCCTTTCTTTAGAAGACCAACAAGGCACGTATTTGCAGTAGATATCTTGACTCCTGTCTGCCTTGCAAGCTCGGTGGCGGTGATAAAATTATTTGATTTTATGAGCTTGAGCGCTTGGTCCTCGTTTACTATGACTGTAATCTCTGCTTTCTTTTCCTGTTTTTCTTGCTTTTTGTCTTTCTTGCCGCCTGATTCTTTTTTCTTGTCGCTTTCCTGGCTTTTTTCCATTTGAGCTGCACTCTTTTTTTTGTCTCCGCCCATCGTCTAATGGCTTATTTCATCCATTTATAACGATTTACGTAATATCTGTGTCAAATCCATAAAATCTGTTCGTGTATATTTTACAAACTAGATTTAGTATACCAAGTGAAAGGATAGGAGTTAGAATGACGCGTAGGTATCTGGACCGCAAGACAAAGGAGCGCTACAAGCGCCTTATGCGATCTGATGATTATCCAAAACACATAACGGAACACGGCCCAAAGATTCCCGAGCTTGACGAGACGCTAACGCCAAAGAGGATCATATATCTGAAGGACGTCTCAGCAGAGCCATGTTCACTGAGCGAGATTCTTGAGGAAAAGATCTCCGAGCTAAACAAGACTGCCGAGGAAACTAGCAGGTACATAAAACATGTGAATAACCACCTTGACCAGCAAAAGATCAGAATAAACGAACTAAAGAAATTCCAAAAAATATTTGAAAAACAGATTGCATCACTTGATGCAAATCAAAAAGTGCAACAAAACTAATTCTAAATTCTCCCATGCTTGCTTATCGTGATTGCAATTTGAGCAGGATCAAACGGTTTTAACACATAGTCTATTGCCCCCGCACGCATAGAGTCCTGAACTATGTGGCTTTTTCCAGTGGACGAGATCATTATCACTTTGGCAAAAGGATCGATTTTCTTGATTGCCCTTAGCGCCTGTATGCCGTCTGCTTTTGGCATAAGCACGTCCATTGTCACAAGTGTAGGTCTGTGCTCTTTGTATTTCATTACTGCTTCCACACCGTCTGCTGCTTCAATGATCTTTGTTGCAAGCATATTTGATTCTATTATCTTTCGTATTGCACGCCTTGTAAAATGCGAGTCATCAACTATCAATATGGATGGTTCCCAGTCTTCGCTCAATGCAATCACTTTGCGTTTGCCAGTGCGTAAAGCACGTTGGTCTTGTTTATGATGCCAACAAGCTCTCCGCTACTGTTGCTTACCCCAAGACTATCTATCTTCTTCTCAAGCATCAATTTGGCAGCTTCCATCATATTTTGATTGGATCTTATGCTGATAATTCCCTCACTCATTACCTCACCTGCTTGCTTTGAGCCAACGAATCCTGACTCTGACCACAGCCTGTTTTCTTCTGAATATGTGGTAAGACTTGACTGGACTATGCTTAATTTGTTAATTGACATAGTAATTCTAAAAATATCTCCGTTTGTTATTATCCCTACAGGAGTCTGATTTTCTGTTATGACAACACGCGAGACATCACATGTGATCATCTTTTTGATTATCTCGTGCAGTTTTGATTCCACGTCTGCAGAGTAATAACTTATGGTCATGTAATCAAGTACCTTGCTGGTATCGTGCATCCTGTTAACATAGTATTGTAACAGATCTGTTTTAGTGACTATTCCTAAAAGATGTTGGCGTGAGCCGATCCCAAGTGAGCTTATCTTGTTGATTAGCATTGTTTGTGCTGCTTGCCTGCACGTAAGGCTGTCAATAACATAACAAATACTGTTCATTATCTGGTCCACAGTAATCTCATCAAACCGCTTACCACTTCGTTCGTTGTATAGGAATCTGATAATGTCTTTATCAGTAACTATGCCTACTGGCAGATTCTTATCAAATATGAACAGCTTACTTATCCCATTGGTGATGAGGTTTATTATGACATCGTACAGATTATCAGAAACGTCAGCCTTGATAATATCTGCATTCTTTATTTCAATCACAGTGTCATCTGGTGACGAACCTACAAGGTATTCTGAGTGTGCCATTTGCTAGAATTGGCAAATTCGCAATATTATCTCGTAGTTAGTTTGTTACGAACAAACATTTTGTCTGTGGTGTTTCAACTATAAATATAATGTAATTAATCCACATGCATGGGAATCGTGGCAAAAGGTGCCAAATGCGACGTCGATGGATGCAGTAACGACGGAGCACGTTCGCTAAACTCCTCAAAGGTGGAAAATGCGGGTATGCGCCTAAGATCATCTGCCAAAAAGGCAGTTCTCTGTAAGGACCACTACAAGGAATGGAAGAAAGAAACTAAGGATGACCGCGAACTAGAACGAGCTAGATTCGACAGATTCTAGTGCTTTCTTTTTATTTTGGCCTTGCCTTTGTGAACGTTTTGCAGATAATCCTGCTGCAACTTTGAATAGTATTTTGAAAGATCTTTGTATATTCTCTTTGGCTTTCTTGGCTTTTGCGTTGCAAGCACATATGCCGCTATTATTGGAAATGCAATAGTAGAATCGGCATAAACTGTGACTGTGCCAGAATGCGCATCCTGCACCTTGCCCCAGCTTTTTCCTTCTTGCAGTGTCGCTCCAGAAAGTCCTCCAGTATCAGGTCTTGCATCAGTAATCTGTATTATGTAGTCTTGACCTCCATCATTATTACCGAGTATTTGATCTAACATCGGACCTGTTTGTTGTGCTGTATTCTTGGGCACGCCACCCCCAAGTTCAACTATTGCCGATTTTTTAGAGTTGTAAACTATTGCCGCCTGCTCAAGAATCTCTCGCACAAAGTCAAGATTATAGACTTTATTCTGCAGTCTATGCACTCCCAAGTTCATCGCAAGTGAGGAGTCCTTTAGGGTGGAAACGTATACTGGAACATCGTATTTGTACGCAGATACAAGGAAGCTTTTTTCCGGATACTTTGCATTCTTGGCACTTAGCATGCCCATGATGTTACAAAATTCAGCAGTGGTAAACGGTTTGCCAACTAGTTGGTCTCTGAACATCTGTTGCACGACCTTATCCTCGGCCGCAAGCGTTTCAATAAATTTTATGTAAACATCTCTTATCCGGACTATTTCCTTCTCGTACAATATCATGTCATCAACTTCAAAATGGCCCTGTTTTACTGGAAAGCCTCTTGCAAAATGATCTTCATGGTACACGTTCGCACCAGTGGCAATTATCCAGTCAACAAAACCTTTCTCTATCAGAGTCTTTATGATGCCGCCAAAACCTACTGGTGTCATGGCGCCCGCTACGGTAAGACAAATGACTGCATCTTCTTCAATCATTCTTGCGTACAGCTTTGCCGCATCCCCAAGCTGCCTTGCATTGTAACCGGTGCTTGAGAAGACATCTACAAGATCCTCTATGGTTGTCTTTGATGTGAGCCGGATATGTGGTATGTCCTTGCCTTTAAAATGATGGTGATCCATGATCAGGAGTTTTCGTATTGGTATAATAATCCTGTGTCTGAAAATAAAATTCTTAAAATGTACATAATTGTTTTAGATGTCAGTTGAAAATAATCGATGTTGCAAATCCACAACGGGTCAACCGTAATCCTGATAAAACTATGACTCTTCTTTCGTCAGGAAATTTTGTAGAGTATGGTGTCACAGTAAAGAGAGTCGAGATGCGTCTGTATATTGAAGGCAGCGATCCAAAACTTGGATCGTATTCACTGATAACTGTTCTTGTTCAGACAGACATGGGAGAAATCGAATCAACATACGATGAAGGGTACAGAGGCGATAATGCCCTTGAGCACACATCTCAATTCGTTCTGAATAATCTGGGATTATCTGGCATAATACTTCGTTCCGTAATTACACTAAAAGAAGAGACGAAACAGAACAATGTAAAATCAAACTGAAAGTAAGGGGAACAGTTGGTAGGGCTCTACCAAAAGCACTATGGTCTGGGGAACCGTTCCCGTAACTACATGTATGTGTTATGCATATAATATGAATTCAGCTAATCTTATGATAAATCAGCTGATCACATTAGCAATTGTAATATGAGAAAAATCAATTATGACAACGTTGGAAACAACAACCATCTACAAAGAGAACAGACTGCACGATCTGGCATATCTTGGGATTAGGTTGGCACTAGGTGCAATATTTATCGTTCACGGATATGCCAAAGTTGACGCAGGTTTTGCCGGCTTTCTTGGCCGTCTTGGCCTGCCTGCAGAAATGCAAATACTGATAGCTCTGGCAGAAATTGTACCAGGAGTATTGCTAATTGCAGGAGTGATAACAAGAATATCTGCTTCCATCCTCTCTACAATCATGTTGGGAGCAATTTTCTATGTGAAAAAACCAACCGAGTTGACAGGACAGGCAGGCTTTGAGCTCGAGCTAATTCTGCTGGTTAGCAGTTTGCTTCTTGTAGCAGTCGGCGCCGGAAAGTTCTCAGCTTCGCACACTTTGAAGAAACTACCGGGCTTTCTAAAATAATCTTTCTTATTTTTTGCTAGTTACACCATTTTACTGTGTTTTCAGTATGGAAAAGATCAAATACTACTCAGAATCAAGACTCATTCTTGAGAATAGATAGCTGCAGAAACTGTGGTAATGCCCTAGAGGTCTCCAAGTACTGTCCAGTATGCAACCAGCCACTGCAGTTTATCTGTATACATTGCGCCCATTTTGCTGACGATCCGATACATACTGGATGTGCTCAAAATAAAATGATAAAACATACACTAGCTTAGGCAAATTGGCCTTGCAGTGGCCACAAACATTTAATTCAATATCATCTTTCCTCGAGATTGTGCGTATACTACAGTTACACTGCGACAGCATAGAATACAATCCAACGAAAAAAGAGATCAAATCCGCAGAAGAGATCACACCGGAACCAAAGAAAATAGAGGAGGTAGTAGTGGCCTTTATCGCAATAGAAGATGGTGATGATTCCGAAGTTGCAAGAAAGGCAATTGCGGAGATCACTGCAAGCATGGCAAAGGTAGGGTGCAACAGATTATTGCTTTACCCGTATGCGCATCTGAGCTCAAACCTTGCATCACCTTCGATCGCACTTTCACTTCTAAAGGAAATGGAATCAAACGCAAACTGCGAGGTCTCGCACGCACCATTTGGCTGGACAAAATCATACAATATCAAGGTCAAAGGACACCCGTTGGCGGAGAGCTCAAAAGTGATAACAAAGGAAGGACATGAACACGAAGACGGTCATACCTCGGAGGCACTGAAATCAGAATCAAAGATCAAGTCGTACTGGTACATAATGACTACCGATGGCATAATGCATGAAATCGACAATTTTGACTTTACAAAGCATGAAAAACTAGAGATTCTCTCAAAGTATGAATCTGCAAAGAAACGGTCAGTTGATGAGCCCCCGCCACACGTGAAGCTGATGAAGAAGATGGCCATCGCAGATTATGAGCCAGCATCTGATTCTGGTAACATGAGGTTTTATCCGAACGGACGACTCATAAAATCACTTCTTGAAAGATACGTCACAGACGAGGTGAAAAACTATGGTGGTCTGGAAGTTGAAACACCGATTATGTATGATTCGCATCATCCTAGTATGGAAAGTTACTTTAACAGGTTTCCGGCAAGACAATATAATATCAACACCGAGGGAAAGCAACTCTTTTTGCGATTTGCAGCATGTTTTGGCCAGTTTCTGATGGCAAATGATTTTCAGATATCATACAAGAATCTACCGCTAAAGCTGTACGAGCTTACGCGATACAGCTTCAGGCGCGAACAATCAGGCGAGCTTGTGGGCCTCAGAAGACTGCGCGCATTTACGATGCCTGATTGTCATGCATTCTGCCAAGATATCCCACAGGCCATAACTGAGATAAGGAAGAGATTTGATCTTTCTCGTTCTGTACTCAGAGAAATAGGAATAACGGAATCTGATTACGAAATGGCAATAAGATTTACAGAAGAATTCTATAACGAACACAAGGAAATAATTGTAGACCTGGTCAAGAAAATGGGCAAGCCGGTACTTGTGGAAATGTGGAAGGAGCGCTTCTTTTATTTTGTACTTAAATGGGAATTCAACTACGTTGACAACCTTGGAAAGGCATCTGCACTCTCAACTGACCAAATCGATGTCGAAAACGGGGCAAGATATGGAATAAAGTTTTTCGATGAGAGTAATACTCCGCACCACCCTATAATTCTGCACAACTCGCCTAGCGGTGCAATAGAGCGTGTTGTTTATGCGCTTTTGGAAAAGGCTGCATTTGAACAAAAAGAAGGGAAAAAACCACAGCTGCCGCTCTGGCTCGCTCCTACTCAGGTAAGAATAATACCACTAAAGGAAGAATTCCTAAAGTACTGCGAGGATCTGGCAGACAGACTGAGCTCCCAGAACATACGCGTGGATATTGACGATAGGAACGAGAGTATAGGAAAAAGAATTAGGGAATCGGAAACAGAATGGATAAGGTATAGCCTCGTTATAGGAGAAAAAGAAATCAACAAAAAAGAGCTGGCAGTAAGGGACAGGCAATCTGGCAATGTAAAAGAGATACCGTTTGAAGAGTTTGTTAGGGAAATAAAAGAGCAGACAAAGGACAAACCATTCACAAAGTTGAATTTGGCAAGGCACCTCTCAAAGCGTCCGCAGATAATGGTCTAGTTTGTTTGGAATAAACAGACCAATCTAAAATAGCATGGAAATACAACAAATGAGAATGGGCAGAAACATACTCGTGGCAGAAGACAGTCCATCATACGCGCTACTTTACAAGCAGATATTCGAGTCACGAGGGCATACGGTGACTGTTACTAGTGATGGAGAGGAATGCGTTGCATTATACAAGAATATGACTGCAAACTCTGATGCTAGGCAGTTTGATATGGTGATTCTGGATTACTCCATGCCAAAAAAGAACGGACTTGAGACTGCAAAGGAGATTCTTCAGATACGGCCAGATCAGAGGATTCTCTTTATTAGCTCGTTCGGAGATGAGCTTACGCCAAAGCTTCGCGCCTTGAGCAACGGGACTAACATAGACGTACTGGAAAAACCGTTCAACTCCCAGAGCCTGATACAGAAAGTTGAGTTTGAAATTGAGGGACAAGTACAGACCGGCCTGGTGCTCCAATAATGATCTATTGATTTATTTTCTAGTGATTTTAAAGTAAAAATTGAAATTGAGTTATCTTGATTTGTATATGACCAAGAGTCCGTACATAATTAGCCCGGATGACAGAGCTGAGCCTGCTGCCATTGTATTTGGAATCCCATTTGACTCTACGCATTCTTACAAGCCAGGATGCAGATTTGGTCCTGAAGCAATACGCAGCGCATTCAACAACATAGAGATTTTTCATCCGGATTTACAAGTAGACCTCGAGTCCGTCAACATACAGGATCTTGGCAACGTGCACCACACAGTAAACGTAGAAGAGATGACAGATATGGTTCACAAGCTTACTAGCGAGCTGATTGCAAAGAACAAACTGTTGATAATCCTTGGAGGCGAGCACTCTCTTACATTCCCGACATATACTGCATTCCCAAAGGACACCGGCTATATGGTGTTTGATGCACATTATGATCTACGCTCGCAATACGCAGGTGTTCGACTCAGTCATGCTGCATACCTCAGACGCATAGTGGAAAAAAATGGTGCAGAAAACATAATCCATGTCGGGGCTCGCTCGTTTGTAGGAGAAGAGCTTGCATTTCTTAAGGAAAATAAAATCAAGACCATAACAGACAAAGACATCCGGGATGGAAAGGGCCCAAAGATGGTATCTGACGCTATTTCTACCTTCAAAAAAGTGTATGTGAGTGTAGACCTTGACGTATTAGATCCAGCGTTCGCTCCAGGAGTTGGCAACCCTGAAGCCGTAGGAATCACATCGCGAGAACTGTTTGATATGGTCTATGCTATGGATGGCCACAAGATAGCGTGCCTTGACATAGTGGAACTAAACCCTGCATTTGATAACGGTGCTACCTCATCGCTTGCAGCCAAGCTAATGTCAACTATGATTGCCATGAGTATTAAATAGAATCTTTTCTTGTTACAAGGTAACCAATGCTAAACAATTTTAGAGACTCACTCAAGCCGCATCTTGAAAAAATAGGTACTGTGTTTGCATCTACAGGACTGTCGCCCAATTTCTGGACTGCAGTAGGACTTGTCTTTGCATTTGCTTCGGCTGCAGTATATGGGCTTAACATGCACATCTCATACGCTGCAATAATAGGCGGCATTTTATTGTTGGTGTCTGGATTCTTTGACATTGTTGACGGTCAGGTGGCAAGGATCACCAAAAAGGTCTCAAAGAAGGGCGGTTTTTTGGATTCAGTATTTGACAAGGTCGCAGAAGTTGCGATATTTCTTGGGATTTTGGTCGGCAACTTTGCAGAGCCTCATATGGTACTCTTGGCAATAACACTGTCACTTCTTGTAAGCTATTCGCGTTCACGGGCAGAATCTCTTGGCGTAAAACTACAAGGAATCGGAATTGGCGAGCGTGCAGAGCGATTGCTTGTGATTGCGATAATTGGAATGATCCCAGGACTCATGCCGTATGCTATACTCGTAGTTGTGATAATTGCTGGCATAACGTTTGTTCAAAGAATAGTTGTTACTGCAAAGAATATTTCGGACTAGTATAGTCTGCCGGCTTGTCTTCTAGAATCAGCTGATCGGATTTTGAGTATGCCAAAGTGAATTGCGCATGATATGCAGTACCACTTGAGAACCTTGGGTGCTGCAATGTATGCTCCTTGCGCTCTAAGCTCACGTGCAAGCGATTGTTCCACAAGGCTCAATCTTGAGGTGACTTTTTTTGCCTTGTCCTTCGGTACGGTTGCGCCGCAGTTGGTGCACTGGATCCTGTCTGATGATCCCTTTCCACCTTTACGACGGCCTCTGCTTGCTCGCTTTAATGGCATGGCTTCCATTCAGAGTGCCTCTTTATATTCTTGGTGCGATATGTGGGCTAGTCCTGCTTTGGGGTCACACTATACACGTCAAGCTTGTTTTCTACATCAATGTCATACGAAGTCACTTTCTCAAACCGGTATTGCTCGATCTTTTTTACCTTCTCATAGAGAGGCTGGCCTATTATGAGCGTGTTTGGTTTTGCAAGCGAGTTTATCTTCGAGCATGTGTTGACGGTGGTTCCAAAAATATCGTCAATTGAGGATGTAGCGATGATTGCAACTCTGACAGGACCATAGTTGGCACTTATACGGTAGCTTAGCTCGGGCAACTCCTCCTTTCTGAGCAGCTCGTTTATCATGGAGCGTGCCTCGATTACTTTCATATTGCATCTTAGCATCTCTGCAAACGGGCCAGCCTCGTCAGTGTCAGTCTTTGGGAAATAATACAGTAGAGCATCTCCAATGTTTTTTACTACAACTCCGCCGTTCTGAGTTATTATCGTGGCAAGCGAGTTTAGGAAGATGGAATAAAACTTGCTTGTTTGCAGGTCACTTAGTTTTGCTGTGAGTTTAGTAGAGCCTACTATATCTACAAAACAGACACAATAATTGGAGCTGAACTGGGAGAACTGTAGCAGTACTTCTTTTTGTTGTCGTATGACGTCTTCACGCTCTTTTATTTTTAGGAGCGAGTCCTGAATCTTTTCTGCCATCTGATCAAATGCGCGAGAAAGCTGGCCAATCTCATCATTGGTTCTGATATCTGTTCTTATGTCAAAGTTGCCATCTGCTAACACGTTTGCTGCATTTTTGAGTTTTATGAGGGGCTTTGAGATTAGCTTTGAGAGAAAGTATGCGGCAATTGCGACGGCTACGGTGATTGTGATTCCAAGCATGATAATGTTCTGGCGCAGCGTGATTATAGGTTGGAATACCTCCTTGTCATCTATTTCCACGAGCAAAATTAGCCCCAAATCACTCATGCAGTTTGATGATCCGAGAACTTGTATTCCTCGATAATCGTCATAAAGGCCATAATGATTCTTTCCACTTGAAAAGCAAAGCTCAACTGGATATGTGTTGACCTGCTGATTGAATGCAGCATTTTCAATAAATCTGGATTCTGATACCAAAAGTCTTTCCTCGTTTACAATATATGATTCACCAGTGTTTCCAAGGCCAAGCCGATTTAGTAAAATCTGATCAATTGATTGTGTATTCATAGTCACAATTGCAACTCCACTTGCCTTTTGATCTTTTGGATTCTCGTAGATGGGGGTGGCAGCAACAAGCAGTCTCTTACCGTTTTCATATGTGATTTCGATGAACGGCTTGTTAATGCCAAGATTGAATGCGTGATCCTCAAGAAAGTCTTTCTTGCTTTTTGTGTTTATCAATGCAAAAAGTCTCTTTCCGTCCTTGCTGACTATCTCTACGTTTTCAAGGTCGTTTGCGCCACCTATGCTGGATTCAAAGGCTTGAATTTGTATTAAAAAGTCGATTCTTTTTTCTGCCACCTTTCTTGCAAACTCTTCATCATTGTCTATCACATTAAACTCGCTTATCAGTTTGCGAATCATCGGATCTGTGGATATTACCTGGATTTGCTGGACTTTAGAGCCAAGCGTGTTTCTTATCGAATCACCTCTTATTGCTGATTCACTGTTAAGGTGGTCTGCTATTCGCTCTTCCACAATTATGGTTGTATAGTGAAATGAGAGTGTTATTGTAATGCCTATTCCAACAAGCGACACTAATATGACTAGGGTTACTAGTTTTTTATCAAGCGTTACGGGAAGGCCTCTCATAGTGTTACTCTGGAAAGTCAGAATATCTCCTTTTCCTAGATTTTTAATACGGAGAGCAAATACGTGAATAGTAAATTTATTCAGGTGTGTGGTAATACAATCATGCGCGGACTGTGTCATGCGTGTCTAACATCCAACGTAGAGTTGGTAATAGAAAAGGGACAAATCCTATGCAAGGCATGCTATGAAAAGCAAAAAACTAAATTCTGATTCTAGCGAGAAAGAAAAATGCGTCTTGGTATTTTCTCGCATTGTACAGTAGATGAGATCAGAATAGATGATAGTGTTTACGATCTGGCCGGTGGTCCAGCATTTTACTGTAGCCTTGCTGCAAGACAATTCGGATTTGACATCACACTGTGTACAAGATTTGGACATGACTACAAATATGCTGAGATTTTTGAAAAAAACAAAATAAAATTAATTGATGCACAATCGAAAGTGCAGACGACAAAATTTGTCTTGCACATAAACAATGATGAGCGAACGCTCTGGCTCAAAAATGCATGTGATGAGATTCAATATCACAAACTGGACACTGATGGAGTTCTTGTAAGTCCAGTGTTTAGCGAGGTCTCGATGGAAACATTCGCCAAATTAAAAAAGGATACTGACAACCTGTTTCTGGATCCTCAGGGTTTTCTTAGGCGCGTTGATTCTGAAGGTCGAATACATTTTGAAATGACTGAAATTGATCTGAGTGGAATCTCAGTTCTTAAAGCAGATCCAAATGAGGTATACCATCTTACGGGCAAGGAGGGCATTGAGGGCGCACTTGAAATTCACAAAAAAGTAAAGCACGTCCTATACACCAACAAGCGTAATGTCTCAATGCTGTACAAAAACAAGGAATATTCGCTTCAGCTGCCGAACATGGAAATTTATGATACTGTTGGAATAGGGGACATATTTACTGCCACATTCTGCTGCACGCTCTTAAAAGAAAAAGATCCACTATGGGCGCTAAGCTTTGCAGGTGGCGCGGCACAGGCTGCGCTAGAATCAAAGATGGTCGGGCTTGAAAAGATACCGCCAAAGGCTGCAACTGAGGCAAATGGTGCCTATTTTTACAACACTCTAAAATTCAGAGATGTATGATTTTTTTATTGGTGTACACCAGTACAGAGTGTGCATATTGGAATCTCCGGTCTCAATCAATCTGATATTGGAGTAAAGACTATCAAAACTGTACTTGATGACTATGGAATTACATCAAGCTATGTCGGATACAAGCCTAAAAAGGACACTGACTGCATAATTGTGACTGGCGGGGACAGAGGAGTGAGAAATTATTTCCACAAGACGCTGGACCCACAGATACCCATACTCGGAGTCAGCGAATCTGAGGCAAGTGGGTTTCTTGCCCAAATTGATTTGAAGGAATTTTCAGCATATGTTAACAGGATAAAGAAAGGGGATTATCAGATAAGCGAATTCACTCGCCTTGGAGTGAAAATAGATGGCAGGCCGACCTATTCTGTCATCAATGATGTCGCAGTATTTCCATCCAAAAGCGCAATGCTCATGGAACATATACTGAGAGTTAACAGTGAGGAAGTCTGGCATGATAGCTCTGATGGAGTGATTGTCTCAACACCAATAGGCTCATCTGCATATTCAATGTCTGCTGGAGGCCCAATGATATTTCAGGACTCGCCAGTATTTGGAATAGTTTCAGTGAACTCATTGGACATTACCCGAAGGCCTCTCATAGTCTCAGATTCTAGCACTATAGTGATCGATGATATCTCTGCCAGACTTTACTGCGAGGTGGTTTTAGACGGAGTTGATAGGCTCCGGATAAACAATACTCTAGAATGCACAAAATCATCCCCTTCTGCAAGGATAATTAAAATGAAAAAGGACTCTACTGCCGTATCGGCACTAACCAAAAAAGTCAAGCTTGCCGAAGAGCTTCTCAACATGCCTCCAAGCTCAAAGCTGCTTTTGAAGACTCTTGAATACGAGGGCTCGATGACACAAAAGGAGCTTGCACAGAAAACAGTTCTTCCTGACAGAACAGTCCGACTTGCATTGAGGCATCTTTTGGACAAAGGATATGTTAAAAAGAAGATATCGATTCGGGATGCCAGGCAGAAAATCTATGAGATCTCAAAAATAGACTAGGCACTTGATGCTGCCTTGATGAATGCCTCAAATGACTCTTCTGGGAAGCCGGGTCTACTGTTAAATTCTGGGTGAAACTGCACTCCAAAATAGAACCTGTGTGATGGTATTTCCAGCATCTCCATTCGTTTTGAGTTGTCGCTTTCGGCAGAAAACACCATTCCGTTTTTCTCAAACACATCAAGATATTTTGTGTTGATTTCATACCTGTGTCTGTGCCTTCTCATCACCTTGTCTGAATTGTACGTTCTGTGGGCAAGTGTGTTGCTTTTTATGATTATTTCGTGAGCTCCAAGCCTTAATGAGCCGCCCATGTTTGAGATGGTCTTTTGTTCTGGCAGTAAATCGACTACGGGATTTGCAGTGTTTGCGTCAAGCTCTGTAGAATTTGCATCCTTTAGGTCGCATACGTGTCGCCCGAATGCTACTGCCGCCAGCTGAAATCCAAAACATATGCCAAGGTAAGGTATGTTTTTCTCCCTTGCAAAATTGGCAGTTGCTATTATTCCCTCTGCGCCCCTGTTTCCAAATCCCCCTGGCACCAGTATGCCGTCAAATTTTGCCAACTGTTCAGTGTTACCGTTTATGTTTTCTGAGTCAATCCAATCAATTGAGACGGCCTTGCCAATCTTTGCACCTGCGTGCTTTAACGCGTGATTTACACTCACATAGCTATCAGCAAGGGTTACGTATTTGCCTACCATTGCGATTTTCACATCTCCTTTGGCATTCTCAAATGATTTTATAATGGAATTCCACATGTCCCAGTTTGTCGAGGTGTTAACAAGACCTATTTTGCCAAACTTGGTAAATATTGTCTCAACTATTCCCTGATCATACAAAATTTGCGGCACCATGAAGATCGATTTGACATCGTGACATGAAAAAACATCTTTTGTTGTGACATTGGTAAACATGGAAATCTTTTTCTTGGTTGATTCCAACAGCGGTGTTGAGCATCTCACCGCTATCAGGTCTGGCTGGATACCTATTCTGCGCAATTCTTGAACGCTGTGCTGCGTCGGCTTTGTTTTTTGCTCTCCTACGACGTCAAGTGATGGGGCAAGTGTCACATGGACGAACAGCACGTTATGCTGACCGTCCTCAAGTCGCATCTGTCTTAAGGCCTCAAGAAATGGAAGACTTTCAATATCACCTACAGTGCCGCCGCATTCTACCACGAGGACATCAAGCTTTTCATCCTCGGCAATCTTGCGTATACGGCGTTTTATCTCATCGGTTACATGCGGTATTATCTGAACACATGCTCCAAGGTATTCGCCCCTTCTTTCAGCCTCTATTACTGTAGAGTATATCTGGGCTGTAGTTATGTTGTGGTTTTTTGTCAGGTTCTGATTTAGGAATCTTTCATAATTTCCTATATCCATGTCGCATTCGCCTCCGTCGTTTGTGACAAATACCTCTCCATGCGCAATTGGGTTCATGGTACCTGCATCATAGTTCAGATATGGATCTATTTTTACACATGAGACCTTTTGGTTTGATAACTGTAAGAGCTTGGCTATTGACGATGTAACTACACCTTTTCCAAGTCCAGACATAACTCCGCCTGTAACGAAAATGAATTTTGTCTGCACATTTGAGGATAGAATATGGTATTTTTAATTCTTTATTTACAAACTAGATGTCAGGGGTAAATGTTTTAATGCTCTTGAATTTTCTTCAATAGGGTTGATTTTTGAGGGGATATGGCTTACACTTGTAGGTAGCATTGCATCTGCACTTGTCTCTTCAAGCTTTATTCCACAGATCATCAAAGGATACAGAACAAAAAAGCTGGAGGATGTATCATACCTTTTGATGATATTGATTTCTGCCGGCATGTCATTGTGGATAGTCTATGGAATTGAAAAGCAGGACTATGTCATAATAGGTGCAAACGTTACCACCATAGGACTTAACATGTTGTTACTGACATTGAAAATAAAATACTCACACTGACATTTGTGTAGCATGTTTCATATTTTTTGTATATTCTGTGACTGCAGATTGTAGTTTTGCATGAGGTGTTTTCTCAATTATATTTATCAGAGCGCTGCCTACTATTGCCGCATCAGCTCCCTGTCTTTTGTAATTGGATACATCATCTGGCGTGGATATGCCAAAGCCTATTCCTACCGGAACCTTGCCGCTAGCTGCGTTTTTTGTCCTCTTTAACGCCTCGATTGTATATTTTTGAATCTTGTTTTGCACTCCGGTAGTACCAAAGACAGACACTAGATACAAAAATCCTGTAGTCTTGGACACGATTTTACGCAGTCTTGATTGGCTAGTGTTGGGTGATACTAGAAAAATGGTGTCAATGCCGTGTTTTTTTGCAGCCGCATGATATTCTTTTGAGTCTACTGTCATGTCTGGTGTGATGAGTCCGTCAATTCCTGCAGCCTTTGCGGATTTGAAAAATCTGTCGTATCCTTGCCTGTACAGTATGTTAGTATACGTCATAAGAACCAGCGGTATCTGGCTTTCTTTTCTTATCTGTCTTACAAGTGAGAGCATGTGGCTGATTTTAGTTCCCCTCTCAAGTGATGCAGTACTTGCGTTCTGGATTACAGGGCCGTCTGCAAGTGGGTCGGAGAATGGAAAGCCAAGCTCGATAATGTCTGCGCCTCCCTTGATGAGGCCTCTGATTATTGGCATCATGCTTTTTCCGTTTGGGTATCCAACCATGACATACATGATTAGTGCTGTCTCGTTTCTTGATTCTAGTTCTGCAAACTTGGCTTTAATTCTAGAATTGTTTTCTGACATATTCTTCAACTACTTCTACGTCCTTGTCTCCTCTTCCTGAGAGTGTGACAACTATTGTCTCTGATCTTGGTTTTGATTTTGCGATTTTGATGGCGTGTGCAACTGCATGTGCCGATTCTAATGCCGGAATTATGCCTTCAGTTCTTGTCAAAAGTAAGAACGCTTCAATCACTTCCTTGTCTGTTGCACTGGTGTATTTTACGCGCTTGGAGTCTTTGAGGTAAGAGTGTTCCGGGCCGACACCTGGATAGTCAAGACCTGCTGAAATGCTATGTGTCTCTTTTATCTGGCCTTCTTTGTCTTGTAGCAGATATGTCATCATGCCGTGCAGGACTCCCTTTGAGCCTGCGCTAAGTGTTGCAGAGTGATATTCTGTATTGATTCCCTTGCCTGCTGCCTCTACGCCAATTATTTCGGTATCGGTGTCTACTAGCGGATAGAATGTTCCTATGGCATTAGACCCGCCGCCGACGCATGCGATCACTGTATCAGTAGTCTTGCCGATTTTTTTCATCTGTGAGATTATCTCAATACCTATGACTGACTGAAAATCCCTTACCATGACAGGATATGGATGCGGCCCAACGGCGGAGCCAAGCAAATAATATGTGTCTTTGACATTAGTTATCCAGTCTCGTATTGCCTCATTGATTGCATCTTTGAGTGTTTGCGAGCCGCTCCTTACTGCGTGAACCTTACATCCAAGCAGATTCATTCTAAAGACATTCAGCTTTTGGCGTATGGTATCCTTGTAACCCATGTATACTTCGGCCTTCAGACCTAATGCTGCACACGCCATTGCAGTTGCAACACCATGTTGCCCTGCACCAGTCTCTGCAATTATACGGGTTTTTTTCATCCGTTTTGCAAGCAATGCCTGTCCAAGTGTGTTGTTTATTTTGTGGGCCCCACCATGAAGTAGGTCTTCACGCTTTAAGTAGATCTTTGCACCTCCAATCTTTTCTGAGAGGTTTTTTGCATAGTAAAGCGGCGTAGGCCTTCCGGCATACTCAGTAAGATAGTATTTTAACTCTTTTTTGAATGAGGGCTCGTTTTTGTATTTTAGGTAACTTGATTCGAGCTCCTCTATTGCAGGGACTAGAGTTTCTGGAATGTATTTTCCTCCAAATTCGCCAAATTGTCCGTTCTTTGGAAATCTTATTTTCATATTGCGTTAGCCAGCCTCCTTACGCTTTGTTCCACATCCTGGCTTTTCATTATGCTTGAGCCAACAAGAAAGGCATCCGCACCGCATTTTCTTAAAAAGATAATCTCTTCTGGTGTTTCTATGCCGCTTTCTGAGATTACAACTCTGTCTTTTTTGTGGCCTTCAAGTATGTTCTTTGTCACGTTGATGTCTATTTTGAGCGTGTCAAGATTTCTATTGTTGATTCCTATGATGTCAGCGTCCGTTTTAAGTGAGTTTGCAAACTCTTCTTTTGTATGTGATTCTACTAGTACCTTTAGACCTTGTTTGTGGCCATACTCTACAAATTCGTCGATTTCCTTCAAATGGCCAGAGTCAAACAATGATTGTATTAGCAGCATATAGTCCGCTCCTATTCTTTTTGCCGCATCTATTTGGATTTTGTCAACTATGATATCCTTCATGAGCATCGGGATTCTGAGCTGTTTTCTGATCTCCATAAAATACTTTGGCGAACCCTCAAACAAGTAAGGTTGGGTGAGAACTGATAATCCTAGTGCTCCTCCTCTTACCATTGATTTGGCAATCTCTACAGGGTCGCTCATAGAGCGTATCTGTCCTAGCGATGGTGAGGAGAACTTTACTTCGGTAATAAGTGATGCGCGTTTGTTCGCTCTTATGGATTCTATGAGATCGAACGGGGACTGTTGGAGTGACTCTACGATCTCGTACGTTCCATCTGATATTGCTTTGTGTGAGTTTTCCACCAGCCTCTTTAGTGTCCCGCTTATGCTTCCTGCACCTCGCTTATCTTGTCTATGTTCCCGTATTTTGTAACATATTTGACAAAGAACTTGTACGCAGCGCCGCTCTGAAGCGTGTCTCTTGCAATCTCTAGACCTTCGCCAAAGTCTTTTGCAATGTTTCCGACGACAAGGCCTCCTGCGGCATTAAGCATTACAATCTCACTCATTGAACGATTTGCAGTTCCATCAAGTACTGATAAAAAAGCTTTGATCGCCTGCTGCTTTGATGAGATTTGCAGATCAGATAGCGTGGCTCTTTGTAGACCCAGTTGCTGGGGATCAAGCAAAATGTCTGTTATTTTTCCATTTTGTAAAAAACAAATTTTGTTTTTTGCCCCGGTTGAAAGCTCATCCAGTCCGTCGCCAGAGTGCACAGTCATAATGCTTTGTGCATCGCGTCTTTGCAATAAGAATACTATTTTGCGGAGCAGTTCTTCTGAGAAAACGCCGATAAGCTGATTTTTGACGCGTGCCGGATTGCAGAGCGGGCCTAACAGATTGAAC
Source organism: Candidatus Nitrosotenuis uzonensis (assembly GCF_000723185.1). Lineage (NCBI taxonomy): Archaea > Thermoproteati > Nitrososphaerota > Candidatus Nitrosotenuis > Candidatus Nitrosotenuis uzonensis. Next base: position 305,398 of record NZ_CBTY010000008.1, on the reverse strand, counting down.
GCCGTTCTTGTACCAAGGATTTTGCGCGCAGCTGCCACATGTCTCATGGCAGGATGGAACTTTTGTGCAAACAGAAACGCGATTCTGTCTGATTCTATCATGCTTTTGATTTTTTCTGGATGCGCATTAAGGTCGATTCCAAAATACTCAAAGATATCGGCGCTACCTGAAATACTGGAAACGGAACGATTTCCATGCTTTGCTACATATCCTCCCGATGCTGCAACTACAAACGATGCAGTAGTTGAGATGTTAAATGTGGATAGTCTGTCTCCTCCGGTTCCACACATGTCAATTATCGTGCCGCTACATTTTGGTTCTATGTGAATACAAAGCTCGTCCATCTTGCTTAGCATTGCAAACAACTCATCATTTGTCTCGCCTTTTTTTGCAAGAAATCTGAGAAATTCTGCCTTTTGCTTATCTGGCGTGCCTTCAGTAAGAATATCATTCATTGCTTCCATGGTTTCATCAAGTCCCAGGTCCTGTCCTGATTGAAGCTTGACTATGGTGTCTGTGATCATTTCTTAACCCGCTTGATAAAGTTGGCCAGGATTTTTTTGCCGTCTGTGGTCAGGATTGACTCTGGGTGGAATTGCACTCCTTCGATTGGATATTCTTTGTGAGACACACCCATGACTTCTCCGTCATCTTCTGCCAAGGCGGTGACTCTAAGAGAATCTGGTATGACAGTCTTGTCTCCCACAAGGGAATGATATCTTGTAGCTCGGAATGGATTTTTCACTCCTTCAAAAATAGAGTCTTCAAAATGTTTTATTGGGCTTGTCTTACCATGTCTGACGTTTCCTGCATTGACTACTTTGCCGCCAAATGCATGGATTATCCCCTGATGGCCAAGACATACGCCAAGAATAGGCGTGCTCGGGCCGAGCTTTGTTATCACGTCCGTGCAAATGCCAAAATATTTTTTATCTTCAGGGGTACCGGGGCCGGGAGATATTATGATTGCATCGTATTTGTTTGCAGCTATTTGCTCTATTGTTATCTTGTCATTTCGTATTACTTCTGATTCAACGCCAAGCTCACCTAGAATTTGGGCTATATTGTACACAAAAGAATCGTAATTGTCTATTATAAGAAATTTCATCGGGTGGCCTCCTTTAGTGCTGCAATCATGGCGCCTGCCTTGTGTTCGGTCTCTATGAATTCACCATGGGGCGTAGAGTCTGTTACTATGCCTGCGCCACTTTGAATGAATCCGTTTTTGCCATCGATGAATATGCTTCTTATGGCAATTGCAAAATCGCAACAACCGTTATTTGAAAAGTAACCGACTGCTCCTGCATACTGTTCCCTGATGTCTGGCTCCAGCTCATTAATTATCTCCATTGCCCTTACCTTTGGAGCCCCTGTGACGGTGCCTGCTGGAAAGACTGCCTCAAAGGCGGTGAACATGTCTTGGTTGTCTGCAAGCGTGCCTATTACATGCGTGACCATATGCTGCACATGCGAGAAACGCTTGACTACCATAAGCTCTGCTACGCGTACGCTGCCATATTTGCAGACTCTTCCTATGTCGTTTCTTCCAAGGTCTACTAACATCGTGTGTTCTGCAATCTCTTTTTCATCGTTTAGCAGTTCTTCTTGTAACTGTGTATTTTTTTTCTCATCATCAGTTATTTTTCTTGTACCAGCTATTGGAAATGTTTCTACTTCCTTACCAGTTACACGCACAAGCATCTCTGGTGAGCATCCGATGTATGTTTTATGACCGAATTTGATATGATACATGTATGGCGATGGGTTAAGCGCCCGCAGTTCCTTATAGATGCGAAGAGCATCACCAGAAAGTGTAAAGCTGAACCTTCTTGAGAGAACGACTTGGAATATGTCGCCATCATGTATGTATTTTTTTGCCCGCATGACAATATCTGAGAAATTTTGCTCGTCCATGTTGGCAGAAATATCGGAAAGTGTTATGCTGCCAAATGTCTTCTCTGACATTTTTATTTTTTCTATTCTGTTTTCATCATAATAAAAATACATGGACTTTTTTGTCTTGTTATCGTAAAGGATTCCATCTTGGTATATGCCAAACTCGATTAGAGGTTTGTCATTGTCCTTGATGGGAATTTTCTCGTACATCTTGATTGCATCATAGTTTATCATGCCAACAGCACCACCAAGATACCTGTATGTCATGTTGTCTGTTTTTCTTATGAATTGTTTTAGCTCAGATATAGGATCCGTGGTCGGTATGCTCTTTATGGTTCCGTCCCGGTACTTTAGTACTAGTCTGTCTTGGTATCCTTCTACTGTTATTTCAGGATCAAACCCTATGATTGATGTCTCTGCAAGCTCTTCTGGACCTGTGAGAGATTCAAACAGAAATGTACAAGGATAGTTTTGTTCCAGTCTTGAGTAAATTTCAAACTGCGTTCCAGGTAGACCTAGTTGTATTATTGTTGGTTGAGAGTTTCCAAAGGTGTCCACCCATGAATTTGTTGGACTTTGTGACCTATTTAATAATTTCAACGGGATGGCATTTTAGGATCATGTCAATATTTTTGGTATGATCGGCAAATTTGTGTATTAATTGGGCTTGAATTTTGCAAAAATTACCGTATGGTACGGTACCTTTATATGCGATCTTGCCGTATAATACTACATGAGTCAAATATTGCTTGGCAAACCAAAAGATTGGGTGCTGTATTCAGAGCTACACTTTCCAAAGCTTACCGTTCATCTAAAGAGTCAGGCAAGCGAGGTAGCCTGCAACGTGTGCGGCTCTATCCTAAAAGAAGGAAACGGTCTTGTTGCACGCAGAATAAATGGCAATATTGCCTTTTTATGTTCGCATCATTTGTAGTCAGATATTTACCATGCAGGGCTTGTAATTGCTCCTTGAGCTGCTGATCCGACAAGAGAGGCGTATTTTGCAAGTGCGCCTGATTCATAGTTGGGTTTTCTTGGTTTCCATTCCGCCTTTCTTTTTTCAAACTCTTTTTCTGATATGAGCAGATCTATTTTATTGGTCTCTGTATCTATTGTTATCTCATCGCCGTCTTTTACAAGTGCAATGTTTCCGCCAACAAAAGCCTCGGGTGCCACATGACCTATCATGAATCCTCGCGTTGCACCTGAAAATCTACCGTCTGTTACCATTGCGACTTTTTCGCCTAGTCCCTGTCCAACAAGTGCGGCCGTTACCGCAAGCATTTCTCGCATTCCCGGCCCGCCCTTTGGTCCCTCATATCTTATTACTACGACATCTCCTGGTTTGATCTGATTTTTAGATACTGCCTCAAAGGCATCTTCCTCTCTGTCAAAGACTTTGGCGTTTCCACTGAATTTGGTAATTTTAACCCCAGACATTTTTACCACTGCGCCATCGGGTGCAAGTGTGCCCTTGAGTATTACTGCAGTTCCTGCTTTGTATAGCGGTGAGTCAAGCGGTTTTACAATATTGCTGTTAGGTTGCGGCGGAATTGTGATTGAATCAAGGTTCTGCTTCATAGTCTTTCCTGTCACAGTAATTGTGTTCTCATGAAGTAGCTTTCTGTCCAAAAGTTTTTTGAGCATGAGCGGTACTCCCCCGACCTTGTCAAGATCATTCATAACATACATTCCTCCAGGTTTGAGGTCTGCTATGTGTGGCACTCGTTTTCTTACACGCTCAAAATCATCATATGTTAGTTTGACTCTTGCTTCATGCGATATTGCTAAAAGATGCAAAATGGCATTAGTGGAACCTCCAATTGCATTGAGTATTGTTATCGCATTCTCAAATGCTTCAAACGTGAGTATATCTCTTGGCTTTATTCCAAGCTCTAGCAGCTTTGCTGCAGCAACTCCTGTATCATACACCATTTTATCACGCCTCTCATCTTCTGCAGGAGGACTAGCGCTTCCAGGAAGCGAGATTCCCAGTGCTTCTGAGATTGATGCCATAGTGTTTGCAGTGAACATTCCTCCGCAAGAACCCGCAGATGGGCACGCATAGTTTTCAATATTTTTTAATGCCTCAAGTGTTATCTGTCCTGAATCATATGCACCGACTGCCTCGTACACGTCCTGAACGGTAAGCTGTTTACCATTGTAAAATCCTGGCATTATCGTTCCTCCGTACACGAACACCGAGGGAAGATTCAGTCGTGCCATTGCCATCATGGTTCCAGGCAAACTCTTATCACATCCTGCGATGCCGACAAGGCCGTCGTATTGGTGTGCCCTCACCATCAGCTCAATAGAATCTGCAATTACCTCTCTGCTAATTAGTGATGATTTCATTCCCTCGTGTCCCATCGCTATGCCATCGCTTACGGCGATTGTGCTAAACTCACGCGGAGTGGCGCCAGCATCGTGCACACCCTCTTTTGCCTTTTGTGCTAATCTGCCAAGATGAATATTGCACGGAGTGGCCTCGTTGCCAGTATGTGATACTCCTATGAACGGCCTGTCAAGGTCTGTATCTGTAAGGCCCATTGCCTTGTACATTGCTCTGTGCGGCGCACGAGCAGTTCCGGTTACAACATTTCTGCTAGATATCTCAGTACTCAATATCTTGTGTTCAGACATGCACAATATTAGATTTTACCTGATTCTTATGGTAGAGTTTATCTTCTGATTACCTGTGCGTCAAGCTCTCTTAGCTGATCGTCAATTTCTTCTTGACTTTGGTTTCCATAGGAGATGAGAATCCTATCATCTTCTTGAATGACATAGTCTGTTATGCTGTCTACTTTTTTGTGGTTGATATAGAACTTTAGAGAATAATCTTCATCAGTGCAGAATGTGTGCTCTGGCTTTCTGTCAGGGAAGACAAAACACTCATCGCTAAGGCCTACCTTTATTGTCTCAAAGAGAAATCCTAGTGGCACCCCAGTAGCATGTCTGTGGATGGTATCTCCGTCCTGTCCTTCAAAGTGTATGAATGCGTTCTTTACTTGAAAGTCGGGACGCGAAAAGTCAAACTTGTCGCCATGAATTCTAACAAGTATTGATGCGTGCTGGTGGTCGTCTCCAAGCTTGCCAAAGCCTTGCGTGGTAGTTGATTTTTCGATAAAGTGCAATGATGCATATCCTACAATGGCTGCAACAACAATTAAGACGCCAATGCCGATGAGCGTGTTCTTGCGTTTTTGCTTTGTCTGCCTGTCTGCAAAGCTCTCGCGTTTTTCATTGGCCTCCTTTTTCTCTTTGTTGTTTTTTCCCATAAAACATACATCCTAAAAAATTAGCCCTAATTAATCAATCGGACGTGATCCTTTCGATGAAAAACGATAGCATAATAAATTAAATCCGACCAACTCAGTTGTGAGCTGTATTTTTTGTGACATAGTTGAAGGAAAACGCGAAGGCTATTTCATATATGAGGACGAGAATCACGTGGCTTTTCTTGACAAATATCCAATAGACAAAGGCCATGCTCTTGTAG